>JAQUZU010000201.1 GCA_028691175.1 Candidatus Kapaibacterium sp.
GGCAAATAATTATTTGCCGTTTTTCAAGCTGTTTAAGAATTTAGCCATAGAAGCTTTTCTATTTCCGGCAGTGTTTTTGTGAAGAATACCACGGAGGCTCAATCTGTCGAGTAATCCTGTAGCAACTCTAAATTTCTCAAAACCTGCTTCGTAAGTTTCGCAAGCAAATACTTCTTTAATGGCTTCTTTTATTTGCTTTTTGTTTTGTCTATTATAAAGTTTACGTGATCTTGTCTGACGTATTCTTTTTTGGGCTGACTTATGATGTGCCATGTTTTTTCGCTATCAAAATTTGTTAATAATAAAACTTTGGAATTCAAAATTAAGGAATTTTTCTGAAATAAAAAAATATATTTTATGTTTTTTTCAAAAGCAATTGAATATCAAAGTTTTGTGCATTTTGCTGTGTCAACTGTGCAGTAGTAGCATAACAGACGATTAAGCGTGATAATAGTGTAAAAAATGATAAGTTTATTCGATTTTTTTTGTATTTTTGTAATGTTTATAATGGCAAAAAGTGGCAAAAAGCAATGAAAAACATAAATTTTATCCTTCTTTTTTGTATATGTGCCTGCGGAAATCTTTTTTCGCAGACATTGCAGAATGAAATTTTTAATATGAGTGCTTGCGGGCTTGACTATACGCAGGCTTCGATAAAAGTAACGAATCGCGACAGCGCGATGTCGTCTTTGCCGGAATATCAGGTGAAGGGTGCCGGCTTGCCGGTGAAACTTTCGATTAACGGAATTCCTTCCGAATGCGTTCAGATTGAAAAAGCATATATCTGGATGACCTATTCACACCAAAAATCCGAGACAATCGATCGCTATGATGTTGCGGTTACAAACCCGAAAATGCAAAAATTCGATTTCAAAACCGAACTTGCGGGTACGAGCGGGCACACCGGCTGGGGCGATGAATCCGGAAAATACAACTATCGAACTGATGTTACTGCCGCAATAGACGGCAATGGCGAATATACTATTAACACGAATGCTAACCCATATTATTTAGACGGAATTACGATGTTTGTGATTTATCGGCAGTTGAATGCGGATTTTCAGGGGCATCTCGTGATTAATGACGGCGTGCAACTCTCTACTTCTTCTAACGAATTTCAAGGCAAAGAATTTATAGATGATAGCGTAGGACTTTGCGGGCTGAATGTCTGCGAGGCAACCAACGATTCGCGGGCTTTTATGTTGGTGGCGGATCTTCAAACAAAAGACGGTGTTGTGTCGTCGGTTTATTCGCAGTGGGGATTCAATGGCAATGAACAAAAATATGTGCGACAATTTTATAATTTTGAAACATACGAAAACATACATTTATCGCAGGGGCAGAAAGATTTTTCTTTCTTTGTGCGTCCTGATCCCGATAAGTATATAACCGATCGCTATTCAATTGCACTTATCGGCGTATATTGCCGAACAAAGAATTGTTTCCAATGTGAGGGACTTTTCGATTCGCAAATAAATTCGTCCGCAGAAAGCATTTGTAAAGGCGAGATGGTAGAAATATCGATTGAAGTTCCGCCGGAATATGCCGACCAACCTATAACATATTCTTGGACGAGCCAGCCGGAGGGATTTGTGTCGTCCGATGCCTCAATTCAAGTGCAACCTCTCGAAACCACTACATATATTGTATATTCGACTATCGGCAACGGATGTCTGTTTTCGCACACGGAGAAAACCGTTGTGGTAAATGAACTTCCGCAGCCGGATGCCGGCGATGACGTGAAACTATGCGGCACTGCGTCGGCGATTTTAAAGCCGTCCGTAACGACCGGAACGCCACCATATCAATATGAATGGTCGCCGGCAGAAGGACTTTCCGCGACCGATATCGAGCAGCCGACAGTTATCACGCCGGTTGAGCGCATGTATTATCTGAAGGTAACTGATGCAAACGGTTGCGTCGGATATGATTCGGTTTCGGCAAGAATTTACGAACTTGAGCAGCCGGAAATTCAGATAAACGGCATGGCGAGCATTTGCGAGTGCGATTCGACAGTTTTATCTACAAGCCTTGTATATTCGAAATATCTGTGGAATACGGGCGATACGACGCGGTCAATTGTAGTTCGCGAAGCGGGAACATACAGCGTTTCGGTAACTGACTCGAACGACTGCTCTAACTCGTCCGAAATTGTTGAAATTACTACTTTTTCGCCACGAACTGTAGTCTCTCTGAATGATACTTTGATATATGCAAAGCCGGGCGATTATATAGAAATTCCGCTGAAAGTACTGAACGCCGCTTCAAACAATCTGCTGGAGTGCGGATTAAGCGAATACGAGGCGAAAATATGTTTTAATCGGACTGTACTTGTGCCGGTGCAGGGCACGCCGTTTGGCGAAATTATCGAGCCGGATAGAATTATCACGGTTAGCGGGCGGCGCAACTTCTCAGATTCATTGCTGATGAATTTGAGATTCCGAGCAGTGCTCGGAGATACTGATTTCGTAAAAGTGCGGCTTGACACGTTTGCATGGAAGGAATGTCCCGGCGAAATTATTATGCTTGATTCGGCTGTGCAGATCGTAAATTTGTGCTACGAAGGCGGAACCCGCTTATTTGATTCGCAGAGTACGAATAACTATTTAAGAAATAATTATCCTAATCC
>JAQUZU010000001.1:0-26231 GCA_028691175.1 Candidatus Kapaibacterium sp.
TCTGCAATTCGAGTTTCAAACGCTTCAGCAAATGAATGGAGAAATCAATCCCGATTCCATAAAGAATGACGACAAGAAACGATGTTATCAAATTCAGCGAACCAAACGTATACGGAATAAACGCAAACGCCCACATCAAGCCAAACACTAACGGCAAAATAACCGCCAAAATCTGCCACAAATTGCGGAAACTGAGTAGCAAAACCAGGAAAATCCCGATAAACGAGAACACCGATGCGACGCCCAAGTCGCCCATAATTTTGTCGTATTCGACTAATTTGTTGCGGTGATTGCCGCTAATACCGCCATTAACGCCGAATTTTTTCGCCGCTTCGTCCGTAACCACTTTGATTTTATCATACAAATCGCGAATCTTGCCTAACGAAGCAATTCCGTCACGCGTCGGCACGAGCAAGCCGAAAACTTTTCCGTCCGCACTCTGCTGATAGTCCGGCATATTAAGATACTGCTGGAGCAAAACCTCCATATCCTGTTTGTTCTCTTTCATTCCGTGCGTAACTTTTTCCGGCTCCGCACTTTCTTCATCCATGATATTGTCCGAAAACGGATTGTTCTTTGCCTCGAGTTTGATTACTTCCTCGACAATATCATTCAAATAGTCGTTCGGAATCAGCAAATATTTATATTTTTCTACGAATTCGCGAGGATATTTATATTGCACATCGCGCACTTCCGGAAATTTTTTCAGGCGTTCGGCAGTATAGTCGACCGCAGCTTTCAGTTTCGTGCTGTCTGCTTTCGCGCCGTCGAAAATGACGATAAACTGCCCGCCGTCGCCGACTTTGTCCTGCAGTGCGTTTGCCTCAATCACCGAGGGCGAGTCCTGCGGGAGCAAATTTATCAAATTCGTATCGATGCGGATATTCTGCAGCGGAATTATAGAGAGTGCGGCAAGTGCCACAAAAATCATAAGCATTTTGAACGGATGCTTATACGCAACATCAACCACGCGATGAACACAATTCTCGTAAATTCGTTTAAACATAACTATTTACCGGATTTAATTTTAGTGATTCTTTTATTTAAATTTTGCATTACTTCGTCGAAAGAATTTTTCTTGAAAAGTCTTTTGAACTGCTTTTTATAGTTGTCGACTGTGTTAATATCTTCGACCACATAATTTATAATCAGCCAGTTACTGCCGCTTTTCTTCAAAATATAGTCGATATTAACCGTGTTATCGCCACTTTTTACCGTAGTTTTGACTGTTGCAGTAGAGCCTTCGATTTTCTCGCCTGTATAAGAAATTTTCTCGGATTTATATCCTTTCAGTTTGCTTGCAGTCGATACTTTTACCAAATTGATAAAAGTTTCGTTAAATTCTGTGCATTGCTTAGCAGTTAATTTTTCGCAATAAGACGATGTAACAGAGTTTGCCATAGATGAAAAGTCTGATGCGCTTGCAAGTACTTTCGAAACTGCTTCTATTGCCGCAGCATCTGTTTTAGCCGCTTTTACTGCGGAGGCAAGTTTCGTATTTGCATTTTTTATTGTCTGCGTCGGAGTTGCGGCGAACATACTTCCCGCCATAATTAACCCGCAAAAAATCACAGTTGCGAGTTTAATCCAATTTAATTTTTTCATTTTTAAACCACTCAATATAATTATTAATATTTCCTGTCATTTTCGCAAGCTTAGCAATTGCCAAGTTGTAATTATATTCTTTTTCTATAATTTTTCCGCGAATCGTAAAGTAATTCATTAGTGCTTTAATAAGTCTTTCCGGATCTTCCGAACTCAATTCCCAGTTATCATAGCTGAGAGTTACCCAACTTTTTGCGGCTTGCAGCGATTTATCGAGATCTACATTTACTTTATATAGATTTATCAAATCCTGAAAAGCCTTTGCCGCCTCGATCGAGACTTTCGATTCGAGTAGTTTTTTACTCTCTTCGAGCGCAAGTTTTTCGAGATTCCATTTTTTTGCTTCAATATTCGGCTGTGTAAAGTTCAAATCCCATGTTAATCCTACAAATGCAGCAACGTTCAGATAGTTGAAGGCATCATACACGAACGGATTTTTCTGGTCGTCGCGATTCGGAGCAACTCCGTATCCGGCACCGGCACCGAGATAAACCAGCGGCATGCGGCGCGATTTCTCATATTTGATTTTCGCTTCCATCGCCTGCAGACCGGACTCAATTGCGAGCATGTCCGGATCTGCCTTGACCGCTAAATTTATAAAATCATTCATCTGATCGAGCGTAAGTTCGCATGTCGGAATCTTGCAATCTACAAATACCGTGCTGTCATCTACTGCGAGCGTACTGACCTCATAGAGCGAATTGCGTGCAAGCGTATATTGCGACTGGCAGTTGTTTGCAAGTTCTTCGATCATATATTGGCTGCTCTTCGCCTCGAACATATAAGTTTCGTCAATTTCGGAGTCCTCTTTGTCGATTTCCTCCTGAATTTTCGTCAGCAACAGTTTATACGCATCTTTTAGTTCGTTCGCCACTTTCAGGGCACTCTGCGTCGTATATACACTCCAATATGCCTGTACGGCAAGCGTAATAAATTCATCTACTTTGCCCTCGCTCTGCACTTTTTGCGACTCCTGCAGTTTCTTTGCGGCGTCGATGCCGTTAGAAATTCTTCCGAAAGTAAAAATCGGCTGGACAAGTTTGAGTTCAGTCTGCAAAAACGGACCAAGACCGTCCAGATCTGTCTGCGAATCCTGCGAATGCAGGACTCCGCCGCGTGCTTCCGGCACCACGCCGGTACGCACCTGGAAATTTACTGTCGGCAAAATTTTCATTGCCTCGACCTGTTCAAGTGTTGTGCCCGCTTTCTCTATATCATAGCTGATTTTCTTCATCATCGGGCTTGTTTTTAGAGTTTTTTCTATTACGCCCTCGAGCGAAACACTCTTCTCTGCCTTGACTTCATTTCCCTCAATAATAAACGCTTTCGCCACACCGCTTACTGCAATGAATGCCGGCAGAAGCACCATTAATTTCTTTATTTTACCGAATAATGTCATTATTTTCTATAAATATTAATTAAAATTTCTATGTCCGCGATAATCAGGAATGCAGGCTCAGCCGGAGGCCGAAATTTGACCAATCCGGCTTTGCCCTGCATTCTGAAACGGAAATTTACGCTTTATTGCGGTCGTCTTCTTCGAGATGATCAACCGGCTCTTCGCCCATTAACTTGCGGAGAGTGTTTTTCATCTTCATATTCTGGATAAACAAATCGTTTTCGGCGATTTTGCCTTCCGGATGCATCGGCGATTTGAAATAGAACGACAACCATGACTGAATGCCCTTCATGCCAGCGCGAGCCGCAAGATCCATAAAGAGAACCAAGTCGAGTACAATCGGTGCTGCAAGAATTGAGTCGCGGCAAAGGAAGTTGATCTTAATATCCATCGGATAGCCTAACCAGCCAAAGATATTGATATTGTCCCAGCTTTCCTTGTCATCACCTTTCGGCGGATAATAGTTGATTCTGATTTTATGATAGTAATCTTTGTAGAGTTCCGGATAGAGTTCCGGCTGAAGAATACTGTCGATAACAGACAATTTCGATACTTCTTTTGTCTTGAACGAATCCGGATCGTCGAGTACTTCGCCGTCGCGGTTACCAAGGATATTTGTGCTGAACCAGCCGCTCAAGCCGAGCATACGTGTTTTGAGCATCGGAGCGATAACAGTTTTCATCAAGGTTTGACCGGTCTTGAAGTCCTTACCTGCGATCGGTAAATTGTGGTCATTTGCATATTTGATGATAGCCGGAATATCTACTGTCAATGCCGGAGCACCGTTAATGAACGGACAGCCTTCGAGCAAAGCTGCATAAGCATAAAGCATCGAAGGAGCGATTGTGTCGTGGCTCTCTTTGATTGCTTTTTCGAAGCTCTCTACTGTATCGTAATCCGGATGATGCATCAAATATACTTCAGTCGAGCCGCACCATACAACAACGATTCTGTCGAGATTGTTATTGGTTTTGAAATCGCGAATATCTTTTCTCAATTGTTCGAGTAAATCCCATTTCGAAGTTCCGGTTTTAACGTAAGTACCTTCGAGTTTCTTTACATATTTTTGATCGAAAACAGCCTTCATCGGCTTGATTGCGTTCAATTCGTCTTTTACTTTGTCAGCATCTTCGCGAGTTAATACTTTATGGTAGCATACTGATTCGTATGCGGTTTCATTTCTGATATCCCAGCCGCCGAATACGATATCGTTAAGGTCAGCCAGTGGTACGAATTCTTTAATTTTCGGGAAATTGTTTTCGGAACGGTTTCCGATACGGATTGTGCCGAGTTGCGTCAACGAACCGACCGGCACGCCTTTGCCCTGTGCTACTGCGATTGTTCCTGCAATGAACGTAGTTGATACTGCACCGTTAAGTCCAACTACCAATATACCTAATTTTCCTTCTGCTTTTTTAATGTTAGCATTCATTAGTTATTCTCCGTTTCTAAAAAATTGCCGACGTTTATAATTTCGTCGTCGGTATGTGTTATATTCAATTATTTATTATTTCGATTAAATTTTCTAACGATTTTATTTTATAGTCCGCCGCAGTGTGTTCTGTGCCTTCCGGCTCGCCGAGTTGCGGAACATCGAGCATGATTGTAGTCATTCCGACCGCCTTTGCCGGTACCATATCCTGACGATACGAATCGCCGACCATCGCGGCTTCTTCCGGTGCGATTCCGGCACGCCTAAGTGCTACACGGTATATCAGTTCATTCGGCTTGCGGATGCTTTCGCACTTTGAATCAATACAAACATCGACCAAATCCAGAATATCCATTTCCTGAAGCGAGCGGGCGAGATTGCCGTAGAAATTCGAAATCACGCCGATTTTGTGCCGGGTTTTGACCTGCTCGAGTACTTCGCGAGTTTTTTCCGCCTGCAGCATAATCGGAACAAAAGTAACGGAACTGAGTTTCCACGCAAGTTCAAAAATTTCTTCGTTCGAAGCCTTTGGATATAATAGTCTCAATTGCAGCGAGCATTTCAAATTTATCAGTTTCGAATAGCGGATATTAAGCTCCGGCATCGCGTTAAGTTCTTCTTCCGCAAGGAAATATGCTTTCTTAAAGTCTTTTTCTTCCACTTCGATTCCGGCTTTGGGATACGACTGCAGCCAGTGCTTATACCAGTGCTTACCGTCTAAATCGAGCGTCCCGCCGAAATCAAAAAATATATATTTCAAGTTATCCATATTTATTCTCCTACCTCCGGTGCAGGATTGCCTTTTGAGTGCTGCCGAGTGCGGATTTTATTAATTGGCAGAAACATCAGCCCGATGAAAATCCAGGCAAGTTCGCGGATGCGTGTGATCAAACTAATATACACGCCGACACCGGAACTTATCCCGACCGTGGTCATTATCATATAAAAAATTCCTTCGCGACTGCCCATCTGCAACGGAATAAAAAACAGCAGATTAAGTAATAGCGAGCTAAGTCCGACAAAAAACATCGCCTGACCGAAAGTCATATCAATGTCGATTGCCGATAAAATTATCATTATTTCAACGCACGAAAACAGACGCGCCAAGAGTTCCGCAAACACTCCCAAGAGGAAACTTCCGCGGCGACTTACGTAAAATTCTTTCATCTGTGCGGCAGTTTTTTCTACTCCGGGCTGCGCTGCACGAAGTTTCTCGCCAAGCGACTTCGGACGGATTATCCGCGCCAGAAAGCCGACTGTTCCGGATAGAAAATTGCGGTAAAATATCGCATAAAAAAGCGAAATCATCGCTACGATAAACACGCCGATCATCAGCAAAATCTGCACAAGATCGCCCGTCATCTGCACGTTAAAAACGAAATATACCAGCCCAAGCATCCAGAATAACACATGCGAAAGCACGTGCAAACTGTAATAATTCGCCACCGTCGAAGCGGCACGCGGTGCATCAGTATATTCCATCAGGACATTCGTCTTATAAACTTCTCCGCCAAGCGCAACAAACGGCGTGATATAATTCAGGCTGAAACTGCTTACCAACAGTGCAAAAAGACGCCCGAGACCGATTCGATGCGCCAAATCCCGCCCGGCAACAAGCCGCAACGCACACGTATTCAGCACATAAACGCCGAGCCAAACGCCGATTATCGGCAATAACTTAAAGCCGACTTTCTGCACATTCGCCACAAATTCGCCGAAGCCGTATCTGTATAGAATAAACAGAAACAGCAGAATACTTACTGCAAAAATCACATTATTTATGGTTTTGCTTTTCATGCCTGCAATTCGTCCAATAAGTTTTTCGAACCGCGTTCGTGCATGTGAATCGTATAAGCAACCACGAAATTCAGCACGATTACTTCATAAACGATATAAACCCAGATATTATTCAGAATCAGCGCGAAATATATCGCGAAGAAGCGCGAATTCAGCGTCATGCCGTTGCAATATTTCTGCAGCGGAAGGCTGAAGCGGCGGAATTTCGCCTTTGTCTCCGAATAGCTTGCAATTTCCGGGTTGCTCCGCAGAAAACGCCACAGAGCGCGAAAATTCTTCGTTCTCCCCTGCTGAATCTCCGTATATGCAATATAAATTTTCGAGACAAACCGCGAGAAAGCAGATTTCTCGTCGGCAGAGTTTTTCTTTAATTCATCGGTATCGGAGAGTTCGCCCTTACCAAACACAATCGTCAAATGCGCATTGCGATAATAATCCGCCACGCCACTCTGATATGAATGCGACAGCACGCCGAGCACGATTCCGGCAACCATCGGCAGCCCGAACTCCGGATAAAACCGCAAAATCAAATGCAAATATATGCTTACAAACCACAGATAGCCGGCTACACCGTCCAGAATGCGCCCGAATTCCGAGCACTGACCCGTCATGCGCGCAAGCTGCCCGTCCGCACTGTCGAGAGTCGAGCCGAGCGACAGACACAAAATTCCGAGAATATTAATCAAAATATCGTCGTAATAAAACAGATGTCCCGCCGCCACGCCGGCAAAAACCGAGACTATCGTAATTACATTCGGGGTGATACCGAGACGTTTCGCCAGAAGAGCAATCCGCAAACCAAGCGGACGAAAAATCGCCAGATCGACCTTTTCCTCGGTGTCGAGCGACTTTATCGAACTCATCATCAGCGCATTATATTCGGCTTTGTTCATTTGTTTTCCTTTATTTTTCTGTCGATTAATCCGGAAATTGCTTTGCCGGCTTGTTCGCGGATCGGCGCGAAACTCGGCCAGTCGTTGAAGTCTATCAGCAGAAATGTCCCGTCCTCGCGGATAATTGCGTCGCCGCCGAAAACGTCGAGCGAGAGCATTTGCCCGACTTTTATCATCAGCTCGGCGAAAGTTTCCTCGTCAAATGTATGATGCGGCAAGCCGTTTGCGTAATACCAATGGAAGAGCGTGCCGTCCGACAGCCCGTAAAATTTTATTTCCGAACCGACGGCATTCTCCTGCAAAAGGCATTTTTTAAAGCCGCGCTTCGCAAATTCGCGTATTGTCGTCTCGCACTCGGCGAGGCTGTACATCGGGCTGACGTCTTCGCGGTGGAACGAGTGATTTTCGCACTTCAGCCAGACTTTGTGTCCGGGCATTTCCGAGAAAAATTCCGGCTCGAACTCGTCCGTACCGAAGACAATCGACTGCGGAATCGGAATATTATTTTCGACCAAAAGCGGCGTAAGCGTCTCGCGGAAAGAATTATATACGCCGACGCTCGAATTTATAACTTTCACTCCGCTTTGCTCGAGCGTCATGAGTTTGTCGAGAGTTTCGTTTTTGCGTCCCATCGAGAAAATTCCGGCGCAATCGGCAAAATTTTCGTCTGAATTTACGAAGTCGCCTTCACTAATCAAACTGACGTCATAGCCTGCTTTATACATTTCGCCGGCAACCGCTTTCATGATTTCGGCATCATTTTCTATGTGGTTCGGCGAGAATTTCTTCTCTCTCATCACGCCGATTACTTTTGTATTTTTCATATTTTATCTTAATAGTTCATCTTTACATTAGAAGTTACCGTCGGCTTATTTACCGTTATTTTCGCTTTATCGAATTTCGGCACGCCAAGCCCGAGACTTCCTTTTGCATTATTCGAGCACGCCCACCCCTCTGCGGGCAGGCCCATCCAGGTTTTGTCCATCTTGTGATTTGCGTTTTCGTCGTGATGAACCGTAAAAGCATAATCGCCATAAGGCAGATTTTCGAATACAAACTCTGCCGTTTTATTTTTCAGATTAAAATCATTTATATATTTCATTGCCTTTTTCGATTTAGTCGGATAACCGTCTTTTGAATTGAAAATATGGCATACAACATAGCCGTTCGAACTGTGCAGACCGGAAACTTTTACGATTAATTTTCCGATATTGTCATCAGCAAAAATTGTACCCGCAAGCACTATAAAAAACATAATAAATATTTTTATTGTATTTTTCATAATATAGCCCTAATTTTTCTCATCACTGTTTTTAAGAAAAGCCTCGGCTTTCTCTATGTCGCCGACGTGGTCGAGATCAATTGTTTTGTCAAAATTAAAATATCCTACGCGCATTCCGTTCTGCAGAAGGCTGCGCTGGAAATTTCTCAGTTTGGTTGCACCGGATTCAATCAAGCCGGAAAGAGCCGGCAAGACATCTTCGTCGAAATAATACATGCCGGAAGTTACTCTCGTGCAGTCTTCGCGAGTATCGAGAAACGCAGTAATTTCATCGCTGTTGGTGCGGACGAAGAGCGGTTTTTCGTCGTCAATATACTCCGTAACCGCAATAATTGCATCAAAGTTATGATTGCTGTCTATGCAATGTTCCACATAATTCTGCAGTTGCACTTGGTGAAATATCGTATCGACCGTAAAAAGAAAAAACTCCTCGCAATTTTTATATGAGAGAAGTTCATAGAGGCTATGCATCGAGCTTGGTGTGGATTTCAGCAGCACATCGACGTCGCAAGCAGTCATTTCGCCGGCAACTTGCTCGATATATTCGGCTACATCGGAGTTTGCTTCATTTGTTATCACGCGAATATTCCGAAAGCCGGTTTCGCAGAGCATATTAATCAGCCTGCCGATCATCGGCACGCCGAAAATCGGAATCATTGCTTTTTTGTATTCACAATTTTCGTTTTCTAGCCTTTCGCCTTTGCCCGCCGCAATTATATACGCAGTCAAACCTTTCATCTTCGCCTCTGTTTATCAATAACAAAACAATGCAGTTTCTTTTAGTTGTCGCATCTGTTTCAAAAATCAAGTTCGCAATTTTACGACATTAATAAATTTGAAGCAAACGCTAATCGTTAAACTCGCGTTTTATATCCGTGAAATTAATAATACTTCGACAAAACAGGCTTGATTTTCGTGTTAAGCATACGCGTCAACGCCCTCTGTTTCGCCCTTGGCAAGTTCGAGGCGCGCTTTGATTTCGGCATTCGCGGCTTCGGCGGCAACTTTCATGTCTTGCGTCGATGGTTCGCTCGGAGCGAGTGCCGCCCGGCGAACTTGCTGCATTTTTTTTATTGTCGCCTCCGGGTCGCCTTTGACCTCGGTCGCATCAATATGCACTTCTCCGCCGATTGCATAGCGATTGCCGTCCGGTCCCTTCTGATACGAATATGAAGTACCGCCACGAACGAGACTTCCCCCGGCACTTTTGTGTGCCTGCTCGTGCCGGCGAACTTCCTGATCGCGGGATTTCAGATCTTCGACTGCTTTTTGCTCTTCTTCGGTTAATTCTTGGTTGTTTTCGACAGTTTTTTTATATTCGTCGCTTAGAGACAAGATGTCATTTGCGGGTTTTGAGGTGGAATTTTCGTTTTTTTGTGTTGAATCGGTCTTTGTCTGTGCAAACGCATAGAACTTCACGGTCTCGCTTTCTTTGTATTTCAAGACCGGTCTGCAGATATCAATATTTATTCCGCCGACATTCACGATTCTTTTGTAAATTTTTTAAAATTAACGCGTTTTTCCTAAAATAATCACCCTCCTTGGTCAATTCATACTCCATCTAACGAATTAATTTCCGTTATATTGCATAAAACGAAAAAAAACCGATAAATTTTATCGGCTTTTTTTTCTTAGATAAATCAACTATTTCCAATCAACGAGCAACGAGAAACGCATCGTGTTTGCCAGCGGGTGATTTTCCTCCGTCGGGCTTATGAAGCTCATATCGATGTTGAAAATATTATATTTTACGCCTGCACCGAAAGTGAAATATTTTCTGTTACCGAGCTTAGCCGGCTCTGCAAAATATCCGCCACGAAGTGCGAACAGCGGCAAATTGTTAAATTTATACCAATATTCAAAGCCTATACCAAGTTCTACGCCCTTATTTTTCCAGCCGGTAATAAGCGAAGTCGGGATCGGGTCGCTACCGAGCGAATCGCGATAAACCAATGTCTTCGACAAATCGCACGAAAGTTTCAGGTCGTTAAATTCATCTTCGTATAACTGTGCGGCAACTCCCAAGCGGAGATTTGTCGGTAGCGGATCGGCTTCTTTGCGGTAAGTAACCTTTGGTCCGACATTCTGCAAATTAAATCCGAGCGAGAGTTTATTGCTGATATCCCAGCCGAAGATGTCGAGTTTCGACGGTCTCCAAAGCAATCCGATGTCAAATCCGCCCGACATACCTGTTCCGGCGTCGCCGCCATCAGTCGCAGATTTTGGAGCAAGATTCGAGACGATGTACTTTAATTGAAATCCGATTGCGAGATCATCGGTAATTTGCGTACCGTAGCTCAATCCGATAGAATATTCGTTCGAGATAAATTTTCCGATTTCGTTACCGTTATAATCGGTTTTGGTAAATTCGCCGAGGTTCATGAAAATGAAATTGAACGCCAGCGTACCATCTAATTTTTCGAAATAATGCGCAACTCCGGCTGTCGAATAGAACAGGTCGGCGTTAAATTGCGGCAACCATTTCGAATATGTCAGCGAAACCTGACGATACGGAATTAAATCCTCTACAAATTCCGCTTCCGGATTGATATAATTATGAAATCCCAATCCGGCAGGATTCCAATAGACTGCGTTAATATCGTCGGCAATGGCAGTTCCGACATCGCCCATGGCGCTGGCTCTTGCATCCGGTGAAATCAACAAAAACGGCACGGCGGAACCTCCGGCTTGTGCTTTCATTTCTGTGCTCGCTATGCATGTTAACGCCATAATTGCCGTCAGCCATTTCATAAGATATTTTCGTTGCATTAAGTCCTCCAATGTATATTATTTTATATTTGCTAAATAAGTAAAAATTATATCACTCAAATTCTATACCAATTTATCTGACCATAATAAATTTTCCGTGCCCGATGCCGGACGCTTCCGCATTTTTCACCTCTACAGAATAAATATACGCTCCCGCAGAAAGCGAATTGCCGTATTCGTCATAACCGTCGAATTCGGAGATTACTTTTCCGAGCGACGTAGACTCCTTCTTCAGCGTGCGAATCAGATTTCCCATCGAGTTGTAAATTTTTATTTCTACGTCATATTGTCCGCTCGCAGTATGTGCAACCGAAATATTCCCGCTCTGTGTGAGCGGATTCGGATACATGTGCGTGCTCAAAATCATTAATTCGTTCGAAGCACCGATGCGGAAATCGACATTTTCGACCGTGAAATTATTGAAGACGTCCCAGGCACGAACTTTTACGTTATGTAAGCCTTCGCCGAGATCGTAAATCAATTTCTCGATGCTGCCGGCATTCGGCTCCGAAAACGAATTCTTGAAGAGTTGCGTCAAATCAATCGCGTCCTCATCGTCGATCCAGGCTTCAATTTTGTGTCCGATTCCGGCGCCGGAAGTATTGATTCCGGTATCGTCTTCGAGGTCGACAATCAAAAGCGGAACACTGCTGACGGTCTGACCGCTCACAAAATCTCGCGAATCGAGATAAATATTCAAAATCGGAGCGTTATCCTCGCGCTCGGTATTTTCGTCAATATCGCGGACTTTCAGTCTTTTTGTGCCGCCGAGAGCCGTATTTGTGCCGTCGGTATTTTGTGCGAAAATCGTCAGTGTCGCGTTTTCGCTCGAAAAACTTATATCCTGCGGAATAAACATTTTCGCGGAAATTTCGCCGTTTTCGACTTTTGCAGAAGTTCTGCAGAGTGCATTTCCCTGCTTTACGATTTTATTTACTGCATCGTATTCCGGTACTTCAAGCGTCTCCGACGCGTCCAACAATGTAACGATTGCAGTGCCGTTAAAGTCGGTATCGACTGTGCCGTCCGGACGCAGGACATTCGCCGAAACACTGACCGGAGCCAGCCCTTTGAGTTCGATTTCCGGCTCGTTCGCATCAGGTTTTACGCCATTTACGTCTGTGATTGTAATTTCATTATCCGGCAAATGCAGCGTAACCGCAGGGTCGCCGAACAGGATATATTTCACGTCATTTATGTCTGCCGTGCCGCCGGTCGAATTCGAAGCATTTTTTACCGCCGCGGACAGTTCGCCCATGGTTTTGTTTTCGTTGTTGGCGTTTTTCGTGAAGAAATTATCCATAAACACAATCGAAAATGCACCGTTTGCACCAATCAGCACGCTGCGCGAAGCCGTCATAACCCCGATTGCGCCGCCCGAAGCATGCCGCACGAGTTCCTCCGCGCCGGAACTGATTTCGCCCATATCGAAGCGCCCAAAGTCGCATGTCGCCGCATAGCAGAAAAACAATTTGTTCAAATTCGTAAATTGCGGAATCGTTATGTCGCGCTCGAGAACTTCCTCGTGAGTCCAGATTCGCGGGTTGCCGTGCCCGATGAACGACATCAGCACAGAACCGTATGTATTTGCCGACGCAAGAATTTCTTCGGTAACTTTCGGTTTGCGTCGTCCGGCAGTAGTCTGAACCATCGGATACGTAACCAAATAAATTTTCTTCTTCTGATAGAAGTCGGATTCTTCTACATTTGCAATACTCTCGCTCTGTGGCTCATGGTTAAGCGTTTCGGGATTTATGCCGTTTACGTTTCGGTCGTCGGCGATATACGTAATTCGTGTTTTCCAGTCGTCGGCGGTAGAATTGTTTTCGTAAACATTAACTTTTTCAAGCATTTGCAGACCGTCTTCATTTGTGCGAACCGGCATTCTGCCGATTGCCAGGTCGAGCAGTCCGTCATTTCCGTCGACGCATACGAAATAGTCGTCTGTGCAATACGAGTTCGTCGCATAGAACATTTCCATATTGCTGTCGTCGGATTCGAAAGTCGGAACAAAATTGACTATATTCGTCGTAAGATTTCTATAATCGAAATGCCCGTCGCCCCAGAGCAGGACAAAACGCGGCTTTGTCGTGCATTCTTTATATTTATATTCGATAAAATTGCGGATTGCCATCGGGTCGCTCATTCCGCAGCCAAATTCGTTATATATATCGCTTGTAAGATAAACTTTTGCTGAATATTTGCCCTGTGCATTGCGATAATCGGCATACGCTTCCGCAGATGAACGCAGATTCTGATGGGTAATCACAAGAATATCAGGCGAAGTTGTCTCGCTGCGTAAGCCCGCAAGAGTGATTTTTTCCGGTACCGCATGGCGGAAATTCGACGCCACAAAAAAGCAATTCGACGAATCGGCATACGGCTCTGCACGCAGAATAAATATGCTGCCTGTATTACTGTAATTCTTTATAAGTTGCGGATTTACCGCGTCTGAAACGTCCCAGCCGTAGATGTCGCCGACAAACCCGGTCATCGTTATTTCCGTTCCGTTTCCGAAATATTGGCTGTCCATAATCAGCGATAGTTCGCCGTTAATTGCCGCAAAACTACGCGGATAACCGATAATGTAATAATCAAGATACGGCGTACCGTACGCACCGGCGGAGGAAGTCGAATATTCGGTTTTGACTATGCTGCGATCGTCGCTTGCAATTGACGAAGCCGGAAAAGTGAAATTCGTCGTCCGCACCGCACCGTCATATCCTGTCGATACGGGAATATTTAGTTCGCCGGCTTTTGTGCCGTTTTCGTAAAACTTGAACGCCCCGCTCGAATTGTTTTGCGTAAGTTTGTGCATCATGGTAAATGTATAACTTACATTGCCGGAGCGGTCGAGGTTATATAATTGATTTGTAATGACATGCGGAAATGACACACGATTATAGAAACTGCGTCCGGAGCCGTCCGGGAACGGATTTTCCATATCGGTTTCGTCATAGAGATAGTGCGTGTAGATTTCCGGACGTTCCGAAATTTCCGCACCGGAATATTCGCGCGGCTCGGCAGTTTTGCCGTTTTCGTCCCCGCCCCACGAAATCAAATAGTAACTCTTTGCAGAATAAGGATTTATGAATTTCTCGATTTTCGAGCCGTTGCGGTATAAGCCCTTTGCCGGCTGTGCATAGAAAATAATTTTGTCGATATTTCCGCTTGCGTCATACGTGCGGACTACGCTTTGCTCGGGCAATTCCTTATACTGTCCGCTCTCCGGCTTGGCATCCATAATATTGCCGCCATAGCCGTAAATTTTTACTTTTTCCGCCGCGTCGCGGGAAGTCCCGATTCCGAGTGCCGTCAAATCTGCAGCAGAGAGATAATACGCTCCCTCGGCTTCGATCGTAATTTTCGCGAAATTTTGCGGGCTGTCGCTCTGCAGGCGGTCGGACTTCGAATAAACTGCTTCCGCGGGTTTATTCCAATTTTGCGCAGCCGAGGCATTCAAAAGATTAACCGGAGAATTTATCGCGGAGGAAACCGACATTTCGCGAGTAAATTCGATTGTGATTTCCGCCTCTTCAATTACGCGGATTGTTTCGTTCGCGTGGTCATAAAGCACTACATTAAGGTTATAGCCTCCGACGTATTTTCCGCCGGCACAACCTTTATAGTATACAATTGCGGCTTCATCGCCCGAATTGTCGTAATTTTTGTATTTTTCCGGATTTGGTTTATAGACGGCTTCGTCGGTTAATTCTTCCGGATTCGGAGCGAGTTTTCCGCGAAGTGTCGTAGATTTCAGGATTTTACAGTCTGCAATTTTGAAAGAATTTTCGCCCGGAACGCCGAAAATATCGCTCGAGATAAACTTTGCGGGCGCACCGTTTACGCCGGATTCCGGCATAATATAAGCGTTTTCGAATTGTGGCAGGAGATAATTCTCGCCGTTTGCATTAATATTTTGGGAGCCTTGATAGCCCGTTTTTACCTTGATTTTGAGGATTTTATTTGTAGATTGCACGACCTCTGTGTTTTTTGCGTTTACACAAAAAGGAATCGAGAGCGTACTAAATCCAAGCATGCCCGCGAAAAGTATAAAAGTTTGACTTAGAAACTTCATTGCCGTGTTTTGATATGTAATAATTTACCGGTATTTCAAAAAACTATGCCGATATTGATTAAGTATTAAATTTTCAATAATTCACTTTCCACAAATGTCTGACATATCCCTAATTGCTAAAAACGCACTATAAATTTTATTATTGCACTTTTTATAAAAAAACAGCCCGATTACTTACAAATTTATAACCGGGCTGCATATTTTATCGAATATTTTTATCTACATAAATTGCCAAACGGCTCAAACTATTTACATACGAACCAAATTCATTGTCGTACCAACCGTAAATTTTCGCGTGAGTAACCGGAATTTGCACGTCATGTGCATCTTTCAAGCCGTGCAAGCGAAGAGTGTCCGCACTAATCGGAATAAATCCGGTGCGAGTGTGAGTCTCAGCTCCCTCGATTACCGCCGCTGCTTCATAGCCGATAAAGTCTCCGGAGACATTCTGGCGGTCGCTGACGATCAGCAATCCTTTTGCGGGACCTTCTGCATACTGTCTGTAGAGGTCGTTAATAAATTTACGATTTACCTGCGGCTCGCCATTTTTATTCAATTTACTTGCGATTGTAATATTCAGCGTAATCAGCGAAGAAGTATTTACCGGAATTCGAACCGAATCCGCCATAAATCCTACGCGGCAAATTTCCGGCAAAATTTTCTCGAGAGCTTTTGCCGCACCGGTCGAAGTAATGATCATATTGTTGAAAATCGAGCGAGATTTGCGTAAATCGCCGGCGCCGGCTTTCGGTACACTGTCGAGTATCGACTGCGAATTTGTCGTCGCGTGAATCGTCGACATGGAGGCTGTCATAATCTCGCTGGTTTCCTGCGTTTCTACCAAAGGTTTTACCATGTGAGCCAATGCAGTCGTCGTGCAGCTTGCCGCAGAGAGTACGTTGTGTTTCGCTTTGTCAAATTGCGTATGGTTAATTCCATAGACAAACATTGCCGCATCTTCGGGCATTACCGCGCTACTGTCCTTAATTTTGAACGGCGCACTGACAATTACTTTCTCCGCACCGGCTTCGAGATGCCCGCGCAAAGCACCGCCCTGGCGGTCCGGATCCTGAGTCGGATCGGTATAAGCGCCGGTACAATCTACAACGAGGCGAATTTTCTCGGCACCCCAGCCAATACTCTTCGGATTGCGTTCTTTCGACAAAATTTTAACATACTTGCCGGCGAGCATAAATTCTTTTGTCTCGCGGTTAATGATTTCGAGGTCGTATTTCTTTCCGCTATGTCCATATAGGAAATGAGATAAGTTTCCGTAAGTGCTATCTGTGTCAATAGTTTGAATCATTGCTTCGAGAGATTTTCCGACCTCACGCCCACAATTGATCACAAAGCCATCGAAGTGATCGAGGATAATGTGTTTCCACAAATTCAATTTTCCGATTCTGCCCAAGCCGTTAATACCGAGCATATTCATATTTGATGTTTCCATAGTTACAGCATATTTGTTAATAAAGTCCGCTAACTAATTCCCGCCGAGCGTACTTGCCGGGCAGGCTTTGTTCTCGAAATTAAGCAATATATTTGAATATTGCAAACGTTTCGGTATAAAACTAAAAAAGACCCCTGTTTTCACAGAGGTCTTTTAGGTACTCGGAGCGGGACTTGAACCCGCACGAAGTTGCCTTCACAGGATTTTAAGTCCTGTGCGTCTACCAATTCCGCCATCCGAGCTTATCAATGCACTTGCTTTGAGAATTCAAAATTACGGCTTTTTTACGTAACGTGCAAATATTTTTTTACTTTTTTGCATTAAAGCCGAATTTAATTATTTTTCCGTAGTATCACTTTCGTCGGAAGCCTTATTTTTCTTGCGACGTTTTATATCGTTTTGCTCGTTGCGCGCGATAATTTTCGCATCAGAAATTAATTTCCGTTTAGTGAGTTCATTAATGAACGACTCAATAATTCCGTTAATAAAGATACTGCTCTTTTCGGTGGAATATTTTTTTCCGAGGTCGATTGCTTCATTTATCGAAACGCGAATCGGCATATCCTCTACGGTAATCATTTCCGTAGCCGCCATAAAAATCAGCAACTTATCGATTAATGCAATACGATCGCTATCCCAGTTATGTGCATACTCTGCAAGGATTTCCTCGAGCATTTTGCGATTGCGCATAACGTCTTCGATAAGGCGCTGTGCGAAGCGGATTTCGCCGCCCTGCCAATTTATCGGGATATCGGCGTCAAGTTCATAGACTTCATTACTGCGAAGTAGGCGTCCCTCGCTCTTCGCTTGCTCTCCGGCATTTTCCTCTTCGTCGAATTTAAATCGGCGACCGAAAATATGAGAAAAAATTTCCGTCCAAGGAACTTCGGACACAAAGCAGGCGTTTAAAATTTGCAATACTTTTTCGCGAGCGAGATGGCGCGAACCATCTACAGTAATTTCGCGACTTAACGGGAACTCAGCCTCTAATTCTTTTTTCATGCTACGAATTTTTTATATGTCAAAGTTTAAGGCTACTAAAATACAACAATTCTTTCGTTTTTACAATGTATTTTTTTATAATTATGCATATAAATCCCAAAACTTGGCAACATATTTGCTTGTATAATATTGTTTTTAGTAAATATTAAGCAATAAACGATGGATATACAGTATTTTCAGAATCCGGCTTCGCAGATAGGCGACGACTTTTCGCCGGAAATTTCCGTTATAATGCCGACGCAGGGCAAGCATGCGGAACTTATGCGAAATGCCGTTCATAGCGTAATTTTCCAGCATTTCAAGAATTTTGAGCTGCTGATTGTCAATGACGGCGGCGAAGATATTCGCGAATTTGTCGAATCGTTCAACGACCGGCGAATCAGATATTTCACATACAGCGAGCACCGCGGAGACGCTTTTGCGCGAAATATTGCCCTAAAAAAAGCACGCGGAAAATATATCGCATATCTCGGCGATGGCGACCAATTTTATCCCGAACATCTGGAGACTCTGTATAACTTCTTGATAAATAACGACTTCGCAATCGCGTACACGGATTCGATTCGTGATGAACAAATAAATCGCGACGGAAAATATATCGTTCGCGAGCGGAAAGTCGCATATTCCGACGACTTCGATTACAACAAAATTCTCGTCGAAAATTTCATTCCTATTCTGAATATAATGCACGAAAAATCTTGCTACGATTTGCTCGGCGGCTTCGACGAAACCATGTCGACACTCTCAGACTGGGAAATGTGGCTAAAATTTTCGTTGAAATATAAGTTTGCGCACCTAGCCCAAACTACTGCCGAATACACGTGGCGAAACGACAATTCGAGCATAACGTCGTCGAACCTGAGAAATTTAATCGAAACAAAAAAATATGTCTATGAAAAATACGCCGCGGAGGCTGCCGCAAATCCGGAAATTCTCCGCGCTCACCGGATCGATATCATGTCGCTCGAGCAGGAACTCGCGACCGCTCCGGACGCCCCGCGCTTTTCGTTCATCATTCCGGTAAAAAATGCGCTGAATTATACAAAACGCTGCATCGAATCAATCCGGAAATTTGCCGGCGACACGCCATACGAAATCATCGTAATCGACAACAATTCAACCGACGGCACCGCAAATTATCTTCGCGACGAAGCCGGAGTAACAGTCATCACAAATCGCGATCCGCAAAATTATTCCGAATCGAATAACCGCGGAGCAAAAGCCGCAAGCGGTGAGTGTCTGATTTTCCTGAACAACGACACCGAACTCAAAGCAGATATTTTCGACGCAATTCGTGCCGGATTCGACGCCGACGCAAAAGTTGCGGTTCAAGGCGCGAAATTGCTCTACGCAAACGGCTTTGTCCAGCACTGCGGCATCGCTTACGGTTTTCTCGGCTCGCATGCATCGCATTACCACTTATATCCGAACACTCCGGCAAATGCTTCGCGCGTCAATAAACTGCGCGAGTTTCAGTTTGTAACCGGTGCATTTATGGCGATTAAGCGCGGAATTTTCGAGCAGGTCGGCGGCTTCGACGAAAAATATCAATTCGGATACGAAGATCTGGATTTATGCATGAAAATTCGCAAAGCCGGCGGAAAAGTAATTTATAATCCGGCAATTGAACTTTATCATTTCGAATCGGTTACAAAGGCTTTGATCGGAAAAGATAAATTCGAAAGCATGATGGACACCACCGGCAGCAAATCAAACCCGAATCGCGACTATTTCCTGTCGAAATGGAAGGAAGACCTTACAATCGACGACGACATTTTCTACTATGAAGACGGAATGCACGGACTTCTGGCAAACACACCGGAACAGGACGCATATATCGCGCGAGTAACTCCTCTGCTCAATAAAATCAATGATTTACTGACCGCAGGCAAGACCGCGGACGCCGAACGGCTGATCAATTTGCTGTTCGATTGCGACCTTAAAAGCGACGAAATCAACCGTGCAAAGCAATTCAATATCCCGATCGAAAATCTCGCGAAAGCCGAAAATTTCCTTCTCCCACCCGCTCCCGCAATGCCAAAATCCAACAAGACGCGTTTGCTATATGTTATGTATGGTTGGAACGAAACCGGCGGCGGAACTACTCTGCCGAAGGCACTCGCTAAGAATTTCGCCGAGGACGGCTTCGAGATTTCAATTTTCTATGCTTCACTAAAGTCAAATCCGGCAATGCCGCCATATTCGCTCGAAAAGCACGAGGAAGACGGAATAACGCTTTACGGCTTATACAATCGTCCGGCGATTTTCACCGACGCAAATAATCCCGACCGCGAAGTCTTGGATCCGAATATTGATGCGCGCTTCTCCGAAGTATTGGACGAAGTGCAGCCGGACGTGATTCATTTCCACAATTTCCACGGCATGACGATGAGCATTGCGCATATCGCTCGCGAGCGCGGAATTCCGTCGTGCTTTACTCCGCACAACTATTATGTAATCGACCCGAATCTATACATGTTCGACCAAAATCTCGAACTCTGGGACGGCGTGGATATGCTAGAAAATTCATTCTCCGTAAAGGAAAATCCGGACAAACTCGACGCATACCGCCGGCGGCAAACCGCTGCGCGTTTGCTTTTGAACGAGGAAACAGACATGACGCTCTGCGTATCGAAGCGGCAGCGCGAGTTGTTCGAAAAATTTGGAATTGACCGCAAGAAAATGCCGGTCGTCAATCAGGCGAACCCGATAGTCGAACTCCTGCAGAGCGATCAATCGCTTGCAGAGGCAGCAAAGCGAGAAATTACTTTGCCGATACGCTTCGGATTTATTGGCGGAGTTATGCCGCAAAAAGGTGTGCATTTATTGGCACTTGCCGCGAAACAATTCGCCCCGGAAGTCGCCGAATTCCATATTTACGGTTTCGGTGGCGACGCGTATCGCAATGTGCTGGGGCGGATAGACACGGACAAACGCCTTATTTATCACGGCGAATACAAGTATGAAGACCTCGCCGAAATCGGCAAAAACATTGACGTCGCAGTCGTACCAAGTGTCTGGGAAGATTGTGCTCCACTCGTAATTCTCGAACTCATCGCCATGCACTTGCCGGTAATCGGTACGGCAATCGGCGGAATAACCGATTTCATTATTCCGGACAGAACCGGCTGGCTGTTCAATTATAACGACGAAGTCGGCTTAATCAACCGGCTACAGTTCTGCATAGATAATCCGGCTATTATTCGCCACATGCGAGAGAATATGCCTACTGCCTATTCGTTTACACAATATTCAGAGCAACTAAAAAAAATATATAAGTCATTGAAAGATAAAGAAATGAAAGATCCGCTAAGTTTCGAACTCAACTTCTCCGAATTCACCGGGAAAGCCGAAGATGAATATATACCGGAAAATCCCGCTCCCGCAGTTGCGGAAGTTCAAGAACCGGAAAACGTTTTGCCGGAGGTGTCCGAACCGGAAATCATCGCAAACGACACTCCGCCGGCAGAAAGTGCCGATAGTGAATCTGACGAAGAATTTTTGCGGACTTATTTCTTGGATAAGGACTTTAAAGTGCAGAACTTCGAGATTCACGACTATGACGATGACGCATTTTTCGACCTCGACTTGTCCGTCCGGGTTTATAAAGATGCGGAACAAACTCCGGAAAATTCCGACGTAGAACGTGTCGCAGAGCCCGGGCGTGAATTAGTCTATAAACTCGACAACGAAATTGCACCGGCAAATGCACCCGCCGAACCGGAACCCCAAGCACAGACTTCGCATCAGTTGAACATCGCCTGGGAGGGAACGCAGTTTGTCTATCATTCACTGGCTTTGGTCAATCGCGAAATTTGCTCGAATATCATTGCTTCCGACGTTGCCGAACTGACGATAATTCCGTTCGAGGACGACCGGTTTGCACCGGAAGGTAACCCGAAATATCAAATCCTTGCCGAGCACGATATCCGAAACAAAGACCTCGACGCTGTCCCGGCCGCCGTTCAGGCATTACCGCACGTGCGAATCCGCCATCAGTGGCCTCCGGTAGATGACGTGCCACTCGGCTCGAAATGGATTATTATGCAACCGTGGGAAATGTCCGCACACCGCAAAGACTTAATCGCGACATTCGCGAAAGCAGACGAAATCTGGACTCCGTCGAATTTCTCGCGGCAAACATTTATCAATTCCGGAATCAATCCGGACAAAGTACAAGTAATTCCGAACGGCGTAAACACTGAAATTTTCACTCCGCTCGGCGAAAAACTGCCGATTCCGACGCTGAAACGCTTCAAGTTCCTATATGTCGGCGGCACGATTTACCGCAAAGGCATCGACCTGTTGCTGCAGGCTTATGTATCGCTATTCACAAGCGAAGACGACGTATGCCTGATAATCAAAGACATGGGCGGCGATTCGTTCTATCGCGGACAGACTGCGAAAGAAAAGATCTTCGAAATCAAGGCGAAACCCGGCACGCCGGAAATTCAGTACATCGATGCAATGCTCACCGAGGAAGAAACCGCGTCGCTCTATCGCACGGCGGACGTATTCGTAAGTCCGTATCGTGGCGAGGGATTCTCGCTGCCGACTTTGGAGGCAATGGCCTGCGGACTGCCGGTAATCGTAACCGAGGGAGGCGCGACCGATGACTTTGTCGATGATTCTGTCGGCTACCTGATTCCGTCTAATCCGGCTCCGCTCGGAAATTTGGTTAATTCGGACGACTATACCGAAGAACCGTGCTATCTCGAACCGGATTTGCATGATTTAATCAAAATTATGAAATTCGTCGTTGCAGATCCGAGCCGACTATTCCGCAAAGGCGTTGCCGGAATGCTCCGTGCACGCACGCATTGGACTTGGCAGCGCGCCACCGAGAAAGTTTTCGCACGCCTCGACGCACTCTATGGCACCAACATGGCAACAGCCGCAGCTCCTGCCCTCGAGAAGTCGGACGACGAGCTGATCACATTCGCCCGTGCATGTGAATTTTTCGATAAGCAGGACTTCACTTCCGCAATGAAACTGTGGAACGACGTAATTCTTTCATCGCAACTTCCGCAGCGATACACACTGCATATTTATCATAATCTCGCCCTGCATTTCATGACGCTCGGCGAACTCGATAAAGCCGATGTTATTCTGAAAAATGCAATCAAAGACGTTGTCGAAAATCCGGACAATTCATATCTACGTGCAGTCTGGTATGCAAAACAGGGCAAATATCCCGAAGCATATGACACTTTGAGTTATATCTACGAAAACTGGGTACATCAAAAAACGGACTCCACGCTCGGAATTGCTCTCGACAAATTGCTAAACCTGAACGGCGAAATTTCTCTCATGGAGGGAGAACCCGAGACCGCACTGCGTCTATTCACCGAAGGCCTGAAATTCAACAACGACAGTGCCGAAGCATGCTATGGTGCGGGACTTTGCTTCGTAAAAATGGGCAATCCGGCACAGGCAAAAGAAATGTTTGAATGGGCACTAAAACTCAATCCGAACTTCGAAGAAGCACAAGACGAACTGAATTTGCTCGCCGAAATTAAATAAGATACATAACATTACATTAAACGAAAAGGGACACAACAATGTTGCGTCCCTTTAATTTTGATTTTCGCCGCATGTGCGGTGCGTTAATCATTATTTTTTCACAAATTTGAATCTCGAAACAGTCTCGCCCGTACGATATTCGCCGGCATAAATTCCGCTCGCGAGAGAGGAAATATTCATTTTCAGTTTGCCGCCGGTGAGTTCAAAAGGTACGTCCTGACGTGCTCCGATTGAATTTACTACAAATAAATCGCCCGAACTTGAGAGGCTGATTGCGTCTAAGTCGACATTGATTTCTGCATTTGCCGGCATCGGATAGACTTTTACGTCATTCGCCATAACATAATCTTTTGCGCTTGCGCCGAGCATGTAATTGATTGCTTTCTGCACATCAATTTTGCCACTGCCGGCAACGTTGTTCGGGGTTTCGCCGGTGAATTCATCGGTCGTAGCGGTTGCGCGAAGGATTTCGGCTGCTTCTTTTGCGGATAGTTCCGGATTAATCTGCAGCATCAGTGCCAGAGCACCGGTAACGTGTGGCGTCGCCATACTTGTTCCGTCCATGCCGATATAGTTTTCGTCCGATAAAATATTTTCGGAAAGACTGCTAAGCGTCTCGTAGTTCATCGTGCTGCTGCGCACCGAGAATACAGTCTGCCCCGGAGCCGAAATTACCGGCAAAATGCGGCGGTCGCGGCTCGGACCGCGGGACGAGAACCCCGAAATATCCCCGAGAGCATAGTAATGGCTGTAGTCAATATATTGTCCGGACGCGTTCGTCCATTGCAATTTCGTTATGAAGGCTCCGACACTGATCGCACTATCTGCAAGTGCCGGAGTACAAACTGTCTGCATACCGTCGCCCCAGATGATTTCCATATTTGGGAGGCTGATATCAATCGGAATTTGTTCCTGACTAAGTGCGACTCCCGCCCACATATCGATGTAGCCGTCGCCCTTGCCGGTCGCGGTAACTCCAATAATATAGTTTCCGATTTGGATATTCCGGTCAGCGCCATTATGCACATATAAACGTGCGTTGCCATCGTGCGAAATCGGATCATCCGGCGTCTGCATTACTCCGATATATCCGACTGTAGTACCACTCGCATTTGTAAGCGGAGTATCGGCTATATCTTCGTCATTCAAAGCAAACGTATAACTTGCAAGCGGAGTCGTACTGCCAAACATCAGCGAGTACATATCATATAAGCTAACGGTCAGAGAATCAGTTACGCCGGCATCATACCAGACATCGCCACCGGTAATATAGAAATCCGGATTGTTTTCGTAACTTTCATCAGGCAGTTCAATTAAGCCGGCTTCGCGCAAGTTTGTCGGATATATCGGCATAAGAATATTCTTTCCGGCTGTCATTTCTGTTCCTGCGTGCACCGGGTACTCTGCTTCGTTTCCGGCAGCAATCGAGAAAATAACGCCGGGACCGCTCAATTCATTTATAGCCTGCGACAATAAATCTGTGCCATCATGTCCCCCATCAAACAGTGCACCGAGGCTCAGGTTGATAGCAATCGGCTTGCCGAGTTCTTTCGCCTTATCCACCAGATACTGACAACCGGCTATAATATCTTCATTCGGCATTTCCTCGGCGTCGTCGTTTCGCATCACCTTTACGGAAAGTATTCCGGCATTATATGCAATACCGCGATATTGTTCGTCGCCTTTGCCGCCGCCGGCAATTGTACCGGTTACGTGCGTGCCGTGCCCTATTACGTCATATACTTCGATATTTTGCAGATTTGCATCAATATCTTCTTTCGTATATTCGGTTCCCCAGTCGTATCCTTCGGGACGTTGTTCGGCATTTTCGTAACTCATATCCCAAAAATACAGCACGCGAGACCCGTTTTCGTCCGAAAAGTCCGGATGGAACAAATCGATTCCCGTATCTACTACTCCGATCAAAACGCCTTCGCCGGCGATGATATTATTTTCGGTTAGTCCGCTTGCAGTTACGGTTTCGGCATTGATTGCCTTTTTGCTAGCATTCATCGAGAGCTTGGATTTTCCGGTGCGATCAATCGCTTTTACTTCCGGCAATGCGGCGAGCGCATCAATTTTATCCGCCGAGACAGTTACGAAATACACTGTTTTCGTGTGCGTTTTGACTTTGCAGCCGACGGCTTCGAGTTTCGATTTGAGGTTTTCGCCCTCAACTTTTAATGTAAGCGATAAAATTTCCGATTCGTTGTTTTGCAAAGTAGTCTCGGTCTTTGCATTTTTTACGCTGTTCAGCAGCATTTTGCCGCCAACTGTGAATTTGTTTGACGATATTTCGCCCGCATACGCTGCGGTTGCGAACATCATCGACGCAAGAATTAAGTTTCTGGTTTTCATATTATTTTTTTATATGTTTGTTAATGTGCCCGTTGGCACTGCCATACAATATTGGACACATTTTTTTTAAATTAGTGATTTCAAATTCAAAAATTTGCCGAAAAATCGTGGTTTTACTTTGTCGGCTCTTCATTAATGTACACTTTGCCGGCAATTTCTACTTTTACTACATAATCCTGAATCACCATTTTGCGAATGGCGCCGGGAATTGCCGTGCAGGTAAGAATTTTGCCGACCTTCGAGTTAATTTTAATATTTTCTTGCTCCATAAAAGCCAAAATCTCATCACTCGGTTTCGTATTTAGCAGCACCGTAAAACTCAATTCTTTCGTGCTGTCCGAATTCATCAGCACGGTCTGCGAGTCTATGGGAAGTTTCTTTTGTTCAGCTTTTGTAAGCGGACTTTTGTCCGACACATTGTTCGACGAGCATGCTACCATAATAGTTGTTACCAAAATTAATAAATATCTCACGGCCTGATTCCTTCGCTCTATATTTCTAAAATAATCGTTCGCAAATCTTTAAAAAAAGGGCAATCATGTCATTGATTACCCCAAATTCGGTAAAATTCTATTTCATTACAAAGTTATATTTGGAGTTCTTCTTTATCAATGACTTTTCAAATCATAAAACGTATAAGTGC
>JAQUZU010000001.1:26331-53138 GCA_028691175.1 Candidatus Kapaibacterium sp.
TCATTCATCGTGCTGCTGCGAGTAGAGAAAATTGTCTGTCCCGGTGCCGAAATTACCGGCAGAATGCGGCGGTCGCGGCTCGGACCGCGAGACGAAAAGTATGTAATTCCGCCTATCCGATTATAATATTGATCAACTTCTATGCCGTCTTCATTTACCCATTTGTTTTTAGTCGTAAACGCACCGACGCAAATTGCACTATCCGCAGTTCCCGGCGAAGAGACTTGCTGCATGTAGTCGCCCCAGAGCACTTCGGTATCTTCTAAATTTAAGGGGTACTGCTCCTGATATGCCGCATAGCCTGCCCACATATCAAGATATCCTTCGCCCTTGCCGGTAGTACTGATACATACTAAATAATCCCGCAAATTTATGCTCGATCTGCCGGCATTATGGATATAAATTCGGCTGTTGCCGGCGTGCGAAATCGGATCTTCGCGCTCCTGCACAAGATTTACGTATGAAATCACGCTGCCGCTTGCATCTCGAACCATAGCATTCGAAAAATCTTTATCCTTTACGCTGAATGACATTTTCGCGTCCGGAACCGAAATTTCCGAGCCGCCGGTTAAATTCGCAGTTTTGAAAAACGAAATCGACAGCGAGTCGATTACTCCGGCATCATACCAGACGTCGCCGCCGGTACTGAAAAAACCGCTTGTATTCATATATTCCGCAATTGCAAAAATTCCTTCATCTTTCATATTTCGGGGTGCAATCGGCATTGCAACTTTTTTGCCGACGCTCATTTTTGTGCCTGCGTGATATCCTTCACCTCCGTCGTTGCCGGCAGCAATTGCAAAAAGCACGCCCGGCTCCGCCAATTCGTTAATTGCCTGTGCTTCCAAATCGGTACCGTCGTGACCTGAAGCAAACGTACTGCCGAGACTTAAGTTGATCACAACCGGCTTGCCGAGTTCCTTCGCTTTCGAAACTATGTACTGACAGCCGGCGATAACGTCTGCATTCGAGAATGATTTTTGATCGTCTTCTCGAACGCCTTTTACGGAAATTATGTCCGCATTATACGCGATGCCGCGAAAAGCCGGATCCTCAATTCCGCCGCCGGCGATTGTGCCGGTTACGTGCGTGCCGTGCCCGACGCCGTCCACTGTCGACATATTTTGTATATTGTTGTCAAGATAATCTTTTGTATATTCGGCTCCCCAGTCATATCCTTCCGGCGGCTCGGTGCCCTTACGGCTCATATCCCAGAAATATTGCAAACGTATGCCGTTGTCGTCTGAGAAATCCGGATGGAAAATATCGATTCCGGTATCAAAAACGCCGACCAAAACGCCTTCGCCGGCAATAATATTGTCCGGAGTTCCGCTATTGAGCGCGGTTACGGTTTCTGCATTTATCGCCTGCTTGCTCAAATCCATGTCGAGAGTCATCTCGCGCGTGCAATCGATTACTTCAACTTCCGGCAAAGCGGCGAGTGCATCTAATTTCGAAGCAGGGATTTTCACGAAATAAATCGTCTTTGTATGTGTAGAAATCTTGCATCCGACGGCTTCGAGTTTCGTGGCGTTGTCCTCGCCAACAGCTTTTAATGTAAGCGATAAAATTTCCGATTCGCCCTGAAGTGTCGCCGTTTTTTTGCCGATGTTTTCGCGGAGTATTTTTGCGTCCAACGTGAATTTATTTGCCGAATTTTCGCCGGCATATACCGCTCCCGCAAATATCATCGACGCAAGAATTAAATTTCTTATTTTCATTTATTTATTTTTCCTTTATATGTTAGTTCTTATGAGACGAACCACTCACCTTACGAGTTTACAGACACACGAAAAGACGAAATAGTTACATAATAATTTCATAAACTGCTAAACCTGCATCCAAGCAAAAAAAAGGGGACGAAAGTGCGTCCCCGAAAATTTCCTCATCTTAAAAAATTTAGTCTACGCTTCGAGAGCGAATATAGTAATTCAGTAAACCGTTTGTCGAAGAATCGTGCGACGTAACTTCTTCATTATCATGGATTTCCGGCAGAATTTTCACCACGAGCTGCTTGCCGAGTTCTACTCCCCATTGGTCAAACGAATTTACATTCCAGATTACGCCCTGCACAAAAACTTTATGCTCATACATCGCGATTAGTTCGCCCAAACTGCGCGGAGTAAGTTTATCGAGCAAGATAGTCGTCGACGGCTTATTGCCCGCAAAACTACGGTGCGGCACGAGTTCATTTATTCGGGCGGTAATTTCGTCGCAACGCTCCATTTCGGCGCGGACTGCCTCCTCGGTTTTACCGTTCATCAGTGCCTCTGACTGTGCGAACATATTCGCCAAAAGAATTTCGCGGTGATTTTCCACAGACACAATCGACTTCAGCGCGCCGATAAAATCCACCGGAATAAACCGCGTCCCCTGGTGGAGCAGCTGAAAGAACGAATGCTGCGCGTTCGTGCCCGGCTCGCCCCAGATGATTTGCCCGGTTTTATATTTTACGTATTCGTTATTTTTCGTTACCGATTTGCCGTTGCTCTCCATGTCGAGTTGCTGCAAAAATGCCGGAAAGCGCGACAGATACTGATCATACGGAATAACCGCCTGCGACTGTGCGTCGAAATATTCGTTATAATACGCACCAATCATCGCCATCATGACCGGTAAATTTTTGTCGAAAGGTGCCGTCCGGAAGTGCGAATCCATCGCAGCACCGCCCGCGAGCAGTTCCGCAAAATTTTCGTAGCCGATAAACAGCGCTATAGACAGCCCGATCGACGACCAAAGCGAATACCGTCCGCCGACCCAGTCCCAGAACTCAAAAATATTCTTCGGATCTATGCCGAATTTCGCCGCATTGTCGCGATTTGTCGTTACTGCCACAAAGTGCATCGCAATGTCGATTTCAAGTTTTCCCTGGAGTTTGAACCATTTCTTTGCCGTTATTGCGTTTCGCATCGTTTCCTGCGTCGTGAAAGTCTTCGACGAAATAACGAACAAAGTCGTATTTCGCGGCAAACCGCGGAGTTTCTCGGTGATGTCCGCAGAATCCACGTTCGATACAAAGTGCATCCGCAAGCCTTCGCCCGAATAGCGTTTCAGTGCCTCGCAGACCATCGCCGGACCAAGATCGGAGCCGCCAATGCCGATGTTCACAATGTCTGTAAATTTTTCGTCGCTCGAAGAACGGATTTTGCCGCTGCGCACGCCGTCAACAAATTCGCGAATATGCTCGAGGGCTTTGACGATTTTCGGCATCACATTTTCATCGCTCACACGCAAGTCGCTGCAGCTGTAATTCCGCAACGCAGTGTGTAATACCGCGCGTTTCTCGGTGGTGTTAATGATTTCTCCGTCGAACATCGAGTCGATTTTGTCCTTCAAATGCAGTTCCTCGGCGAATTGCTTCACTGCATTACAGAACTTTTCATTTATAAAATTCTTCGAAAAATCAACGAAAATACTGCGATATTTGATTGAATATTTGTTAAATCTATCAGGATCTGCGGAGAACATTTCGCACAGATTTGTCTGTTTCATTTCGAATGCAATCTCGCCGAAAGCCTCCGGCATGCATTTTTCTTTTGTATATTTCATGTCTCTCCCCTTTTTATCTCTGATTTTTATACGTTTTTTTCCCTTCGATAAGATATAACAATTTCAGGTGCGTACACCTTCAATTCCCCGAACCTATCGAAGGGAACAAAATGTAATTTTTCCGCAGAAGCCGTTATTCAGCCGGTTCTGGCTTCGACTCTGCTTTTTTCTTCTTTTTATCCGGTACAAACACAACCGAAATAGTTCTGCCCTCATGCTGAATTTGCTGTTCAACCTTTGCAACGTCTGCGAGAATTTCGATAAATCTCTCAAGCAATTCGCGCCCAATATCTTGGTGGGTGATTTCGCGACCGCGGAACAGCACCGACGCTTTCACTTTGCTTCCCTCTTCGAGGAAAGTTCTGGCATGCTTTGCCTTAAAGTTAAAGTCGTGCGTGTCGGTTCTCCACTTGAAGCGGATTTCCTTCATTTGCTGGTTGTGCTGTGCTTTTTTCTGCGTTTTTTCGCGTTTTTGCAATTCGTACTGATACTTGCCGTAATCAATAATTTTGCAAACAGGCGGTTTCGCTTGAGGTGCGATTTCTACTAGGTCTTTTTCCTGCTCCGCCGCCATTTTGATGGCTGCATCACGTGCCATAATGCCGAGCTGCCCGCCGTCTTCATCGACGACTCTTATCTCTCTTGCAACGATTTGATCGTTGATACGCTGGCGTGAAGAATTGTTGTCTTGCTGTTTTCTTCCGCCGAAATTTCTGTTTCCGCCCGGGTTAGACCCGGTGTTGGGTAAAGATTTCAATTATTACCTTTAAGATGTATTACAATAATGTTATTACTTGACTTTGCAAAAATATGCTAATTTCTGAAAATAACAAAGATATTTTTACTAATTATCAATTTTTTTCTATAATTTCGTCCAAAGACTCATTGCCACGGATCGGGAATGTCATGATAAATGCACTACCCTTGCCGACTTCACTTCGCACTTCAACTGTTCCGTCGTGCTTGTCGATAAACTCTTTGCAGAGAATCAGCCCCAGCCCCGTGCCAACTTCGTGATTTGTTCCGTGCGTTGACTTCGCCGAATCAAGTTTGAACAATTCTGAAATCGTTTTCTCGGACATTCCGACGCCTGTATCGGTGATTGTTATCTCCATATTGCCGGCCTCCTCGCGAGTAGAAACCGTGATTTTTCCGCCCTCCGGAGTGAACTTCAGTGCATTCGACACGAGATTTCGCACAATTGCCAACATCATATTTACGTCAAGCAGCATTTTCGATTTATGGTCAAATTCCGCCTTAAGCGTAATTTTCTTGTTTGTTGCCGTCTGCTGTGCCTGCGAAATACAATCGTTGACTATGTATCGGACGTCCTCGTAAGCCGGGGTAAATACGATTTTTCCCATCTCAACCCGCGACCACGTCAGCAGGTTTTCAAGTAATTTCGAGAGTTGCGACGCACTTTGCTGCAGCATTTCGATATATTCTTTTTTTTCCGCGTCGGTTATTTCGTCATAATCTTTGTTGAGCATTTCGAGTGCCGCTTTTTGCCCGAGAATCGGATTTCGCAAATCATGCGCTATAATCGAGAAGAATTTATCTTTTTGTGCATTTGCACTACGCAACTGCTTTTCCGACTCGGCTTTAGCAAGTTCGGCTTGTTTTCTCCCGGTAATGTCATATGTATTCACCACAACGGTATGACTGCTAAGCCGGTTAATTCTTGCCTCAATCCAAATTTTCTTGTCGTCTTTTCCGACTTCTAATTCGATGATTTGCAATTCGCGGGTGTCGATTGCTTTTCGTATCGTTTCGCAAAAGACTGCCAAATTATCCTCGTCAAAGATATCCGGATAATCCCGCAAATTTGTACCTTCCACATTTTCCGGAAAAATTTGTTTTAAGGCTCCTGTCGGAATTTCGCGGGTAAAGTTTCCGTCAATGTCCAAATTGAAAATGTGTGATTTTATGCCTGCCAGCGTAGTATTTGTTATTTTCTTGTTATCGTGTAATAACTGCGTTGTATATACTGTCCCGCCGAACGCTAAGGCGAACAGAAACGCCAGAATATGCAAAATAATAAATTTCACATCTTGCCCGGCACTAACTTCCTCCCAGCCGTTAACCGGAATTGCGGACAGCAGCCAAGTGCCGCCCGGCACTTGAACCGTAACCGAAACAGGGTTATCCGAATATATTTTTTTATCACCATAGAAGAAATCGCCCTGAGCACCTCTGCCGTCTTTGCCGCGTAACGCATAGCGGTACTTACATGTTTTATTGCTTAGCCCGGATATTTCAAACAGGTCCGGTACTTTTATTGCTACGTCCGCTACACCCCACCAAGTTTTCCTGCCTGTATTATCTATCTCATATAGCGGACTATAACACATTACCCCGGTATCGCCCACAATCATTTTGGTCGGTCCGATGGTAATCGTTTTACCATCGCGTACAAGATTTTGCAACATGTTTTTTCGTTCCGGAAGCGTCAGAAGGTTTATCCCCAAAACTGACTCTAATCCTTCGACCGGATATATAGCAGAAATAATTCCTTTTTTTGCAATCGTAATCGACTGTATTAAGGTGTCAGCTTTCGCGATATCGCTGACAAGTTGCGTATATCTTTCGCGGGTAGTATTACCGCTGCCTTTAACTACTGCTTCGGCAAGTCTGTTATAGAAAGAGCGTGCAGAGATTTTTTGCCCGAGCAACGCACCTTTCTCTACCAAATCACTATGAATATTGTTGCGTACATTTTCTATGGCTTCAGTATCGATACTGGCTTTATATTTTATCAAAACGGCGGAACAGGCTCCCCATAGGGCAAGGCCACACAGGATTGAAATTACTGCAAATTTCTTTTTCGATGGTATTTTCGTAAGCATAATTATCACCTATATGGCTATATAGCGAAATATTTCGTAATATATTACACGTATACGAATTATTTCACTATATATTGTAAAGATTCAGGTGAATTTTGTTTCCCGTGAACAATATTTTTCGGTGTGCGGACAATTTCGTCCTTACATTTCTTTTCGAAGTCTGCACGGAACTTTTTTGCGAACCATTTCGGAGGCCATGCAGCAGCATCACCCAAGGCACAAATTGTTCGTCCTTCGATTTGTTCAGCTACAGAAATCAGCAGGTCGATATCGCTTTTTACGGCGTCGCCCTCGTCGATTCGGGTTAAAATTTTCTCCATCCAGCCGGTACCTGCACGGCATGGCGTACATTGACCGCAGGATTCATGATGGAAGAAGTGCGAAATTCGGCGTGCTACATGCACGACGTCCGTATCCTCGTCCATAACCATAATTCCGCCTGTTCCGACTCCGGATCCGATTGCTTTGAGGTGTTCGGCATCCATAGGCAGCCCTTCGATTTCGTCCGCGCGGAGAACCGGCATGGACGCACCGCCCGGAATTACGGCTTTAATTTTCTTTCCGCCGCGAACTCCGCCGGCGTAGTTTTCGATAATATCTGTCAGCAGCGTACCGGTCGGCAATTCGTATACCCCGGGTTTATTGACGTGTCCGCTTACGCCGAAAAGCAATGTTCCGCAGTGCTTCGGCTCGCCGATTTTCGAGAATTCCTCCGCACCGATGCGGAAAATTGCCGGCACCGTCGCGATGGTTTCTACGTTATTCACTGTCGTCGGTTTGCCCCAGAGTCCGCTCTGTGCCGGGAACGGCGGTTTAATTCGCGGAGTACCGCGGTAACCTTCTGCGGAGGTCATCTGTGCAGTTTCCTCACCGCAGACATACGCGCCCGCACCCTTGTGCAGATATATATTCATAGAGAAATTCGTGCCGAAAGTCTCTTTCATTTTTTCGCCGACGAACCCGCGTGCATAGGCTTCGTCGAGTGCCGCCTGCATAATATCGTATTGCTTGTGATATTCGCCGCGGATATAGAGATAGGCTGCAGTAATTTGCATTGCATAGCCCGCGATAAGCATACCCTCGATCAGTTGGAACGGATTATCCTCGAAAATTTTGCGGTCTTTGAAAGACCCCGGCTCGCTCTCGTCGCCGTTACAAGCGAGATAGCGGATAATTCCGTCGCCTTTCGGCATAAACGACCATTTCAAACCGGTCGGAAAACATGCACCGCCGCGTCCGCGAAGGCCTGATTTTTTTACTACGTCGATTACGTCGTCCGGCGTAGTCGCGATTGCTTTGCGGAATGAATCAAATCCGCCGTTTTCGAGATAAACTTCTATTTTATTGAGATTCGGAATGTCTCTGAGTATCAGTTTCGGAGTTTGCATTATACTGTTTGCCTACAAATTAAATTACAAAACACGATTTAAAAACGACTTTGCTGCCGAATTATTGTGTAAAACCAAAAAATAATATATTGTCTGAAATTATGATTAACTGAATCGGTATTTTACGTTAGCAGATTATAACAAAAAACGCAGATACCCGAAATTCATATCGGGAACCCGCGTTTAGATTTTTTCAATTTACGTGCTACAGATCGTAGCCTGCTTCTACCATTTGAAGACCGAGTTTATACGCTCCGTCGAGTGCGGTTCCTTTTGGCGTAACGCGTTCGAGAATTGCGTGTTTTTCGATTCGTTCGTAGAGTAATTTCGCCAGCAGCGTGTTATTTTCGATAATTCCGCCCATCAGCGCGACCGGCACATTTTTGCGTCTGTATTGCTTCAAGAGTGCTTCGAGCAGTTCCATCAGGTGGAAACTTGCGCGGTTAATTATTTCGAGGCAGACCGGATCGCCGGCAGTAGCGCAATCCATCACAAGCGGAGTCAGCATATGATACTGGAAGCCACCTTCAGCATAAGCTTTTACGATTGAGCGCGGATTATCGAGATCAATATTCGGCACGCTTTCGGCGAATAACTCCGTCAGCGAGGTTTTGTTGCCGCGTCCGTCGAACGAACGAACCACCGCCGTCAAGCCTTCTTTGCCGATCCATGCGCCGCTGCCTTCGTCGTCAAGTTCGATTCCCCAGCCGCCGCAGCGCGCGAATTTTCCTTTTCCGGCTTTGCCGATTCCGATCGAGCCGGTTCCGACTATCATCACGATACCGAATTCCTCGTCGAATGCGCCTTCGAGGGCGAGTTCGGCGTCGGAGAGCACGCGCAAATCGTTCAGCGTGATTTTTTGGCTGCGTGCGAGCGTGCGGAGCAGTTGCATCGAGCGTTTTTTCTCTTCTTCGAGCCATACGCCGGCAAGTCCGATTACGACAGCGTCGAGCTCGACCGAGTCGATTTTGCCCTGATAGCAGAGATCTTGGATTACGTTCAGCAGGCGCTCGCAAGACTCGCCCACGCCGACTGTGCCGACTCGTGTAGTGCCGGCAAATGCCTTTGCCGTTTCAACTCCGTTTTTGAAAAGGACGCCGCGAGTTCTCGTGCCGCCACCATCTATACCGATTATTGTTGTTTCTCGTTCTATTGCCATATATTTTCCGATTATTTTTTTTTCAATAATGATTATCACATATCAATATTTATGCCAAAGACAGGAAATCTCTCTTTCCGAATACAATTCCATTGCTCTGCAGGAATAAACGGGAAAAATAAAAAAAAAGGCGGCTCTAGGCCGCCTTCGAAAGATTTTTCGCATTAATTCGCGATGAAGTTAATCAGCTTGTTCTTCACAAAAATCACTTTGCGAATCGTCAGGCCGTCGAGGAATTTCTGTACCTTTTCGTCCTGCTTTGCAAGATCTTCATAGACTTTCTGCTCCTGATCGATCGGCATCATCATGCGACCGCGGATTTTACTGTTTACTTGGACTACGAATTCGATTTCCTGTTTTACGAGTTTCGATTCGTCATAATCCGGATATTTTGCACCGATAATCGACTCCTTATGCCCTAATATCTGCCACAATTCTTCGCAAATATGCGGAGCGAACGGCGCAAGACAAAGAATGAAATCCTCCATTGCCTTGCGTGGGCGAACGTCGAATTTGTTAAATTCATTCACGAAAATCATCATCGCGGAGACTGCCGTATTGAAGCTCAACGCCTCGATGTCCTCGCCGATTTTCTTGATTACGTTATGCAGATGGAAATTCTGCTCGGCTGTCGGCTCGGCGTCGCAAATATTCGGCAAGAGATTGCCTTCATCGTCCGCAATCAGTCTCCAGACGCGGTTCAGGAAGCGGTTAACGCCGCCGATTCCGTCTTGCGACCACGGTTTCGAAGCCTCTAACGGTCCGAGGAACATTTCATAAATGCGCAGGCTGTCCGCACCGAATTCTTTAATTACTTCGTCCGGATTGACCACATTTCCGAGCGATTTGCTCATTTTGTGTCCGTCTGCACCCATTATCAAGCCTTGATGGAAGAGTTTTTTGAACGGTTCCGGCGAGGTTACCATACCGTAATCGAAGAGGACTTTGTGCCAGAAACGAGCATAGAGCAAGTGCAGAACTGCGTGCTCCGAGCCGCCTACATAAAGGTCGACTCCGCCATTCATCCAATATTTTTCTTTTTCGGGATCGGCGAAGCGTTCAGTGTTTTTCGCGTCCGTATAGCGCAAATAATACCAGCATGATCCCGCCCACTGCGGCATGGTGTTAGTCTCGTAACGTGCATGTTTGCCGGTTTTTTTGTCGATAAAATCAACCCATTCCGGTACTTTTGCAAGCGGAGATTCGCCTGTTCCCGCCGGCTGGAAATCACTCACATCAGGCAACTTTAGCGGCAATTCGTCCGGGTCGAGTGCGCGGCGTGTGCCGTCGTCGAAAAACATTATCGGCATCGGCTCGCCCCAGTATCTCTGGCGCGAAAACAACCAATCACGGAGTTTGTATTGCACAAACGCCCGACCGATATTTTTCTTTTCAAACCACGCGTTAATCGCCGAGACAGCCGCGTCCGTTTCCATTCCGTTAATCGAAATTTCCGCATTCGAGGAATTGCAGGCACGTCCGTGCTCTGAATATGCCTCCGCGAGGACGTCGGGATTGTCGCCTTCGAGCGGCTCCACAACCTGAATAATCGGCAATTTAAATTGCGTCGCAAACGCATGATCGCGCTCATCGTGAGCCGGAACAGCCATAATTGCTCCCGTGCCGTAATGTGCGAGAACATAATCCGCAATCCAAATCGGAATATTTTTGCCGGTCGCGGGATTTACCGCATACGCGCCAATGAAAACGCCGGTTTTCTCTTTGCTGAGTTCGGCACGCTCGAGGTCACTCTTGAGCGACGCACTCTTTATATATTCTTCAACTTCCGAACGCTGCGCCGCGCTCGTAAGTCCCTGAACCAGCGGGTGTTCCGGTGCAAGCACCAAATAAGTTGCCCCAAAAACCGTGTCCGGACGCGTCGTGAATACCGTAATTTTTTCATCAGAATCGGCAACTTCGAAATTCAGTCTCGCGCCGATGCTCTTTCCGATCCAGTTTTTTTGCATTTCGCGTGTAGAATTTGGCCATTCGACCAAGTCCAGATCGTCCAACAGCCGCTGTGCATATTCGGTAATGCGGATCATCCATTGACGCATCGGGCGGCGTTCGACCTCATAGCCTTTGCCTTTCCACTCATCGACTTCCTCATTCGCAAGCACCGTGCCGAGTTTTTCGCACCAATTAACCGGAATATTCGCAATATAAGCCAGACGGCGCGAATCGATATACTCGTTTCGTTCAGCCTCTGTCTTCAGATTTTCCGGAATAGGCAGTTCCTCGATAGGTCTTGCTTTCTGCTGCTCGTGGTCGAAATACGAATTGTATATTTTCAGAAACATTTCCTGCGTGCGATGATAATAGACCGGATCGGTTGTATTAACCATACGATCCCAGTCGTAGCCCAGACCAATCATGTCGAGCTGGCGGCGGAAATTCGCTATATTATTCGCGGTGGCAATGTTCGGATGCACATTATGCTGCATGCAGTAGCGTTCGGTCGGCAAGCCGAATGCGTCGAAACCCATCGGATGCAGAACGTTGAAACCCTTCATTCGCTTGTAGCGCGCAATAATATCGGTTGCGGTATATCCCTCCGGATGTCCGATATGCAGACCTGCTCCGCTTGGATACGGGAACATGTCGAGAACGTAATATTTCGGTTTGGAGAAGTCGTCCGGGACGTGATACGAATTATTTTCGCGCCAGAACTTCTGCCATTTTGCTTCTATGTCTGTAAAATTATATGCCATGATGTTTTTTTTTAATTTTGTCAATAATGGATATTATGATTTCAGGTTCTTTGAGCCTGCCGAAATGTTCGATGGCGACATGCCCTGGGAACCTGAACTAAATTTCATGCAGCCGGCTACTCTATGTTTTGCAATTGCTCGCGTACTTTCTCGAGTTCTTCCTTTGTGGCTACTACGAGATGGGCGATTTCGGTATCGTTCGATTTCGAACCGATTGTATTCACTTCGCGATTCATTTCCTGCATCAGGAAGTTAAGTTTTCTGCCGACCGGCTCTTTGCTTTCCTGCTTGAACGCGTCGAAGAAGAATTTGATGTGCGAACGCATGCGGACACATTCTTCGGAAATATCGAGTTTATCTGCGATAAGGACGAGTTCCATCTGTATTCTGTGCTCGTCGATTTCATCGCTGTCGAATAATTGCGCAACTTTTTGTCTTAAGCGGTCGCGTTCTTCCGGAATATTATTCGTCGAGATAGTCTCGATTTTGTCAATAGTGCCGGAAATTTTCTTCATTCTCGCAAGCATGTCTTTCGAAATTTGAGTGCCTTCGTTTGTTTTCATTTTATTGAGGGCAATCACTGCGTTGCGGAGCGCCAATTTAACCACATTCCACTCGTTTTCGCTGTCATCATCTTTTTCCTGCGACGGAAACATCGAAGAGAAATGCAGCACGTGCTCAAGTTTGACTGTCTCTTTGAGTTTCATCGAAGCACGGAAGTCGTTGAGTTTTTCGTAGCACGCTTTTGCAGCATCAGCGTTAAACTCAAAGTTCCGGATTTCTTCCTGACGCTGAACATTAATATATATGCTGACCGTTCCGCGGGCGATGTTTGCCTTCAGGAGTTCGCGCAATTCTATTTCTTTGTGATTGAGATTTCTCGGGAGACGGCAAGTAATATCGAGAGTTTTGCCGTTTAAACTTTTTAATTCTATGGAGGCTGTAATGCCGTTTTCTGTAACCTCGGCTTTGCTATAGCCGGTCATGCTTCTGCTCATTATGATTTTTCTAATATTTTACAAATACTTCGGTAAGCAAATTTACTAAATTTCACTTGAAAAATCACCATCAAAGAGCAATATTGCAATAATTTTTTGGAAATTTGAAATATTTCCGCATTTTCGCCGTCTTTTAGACTATAAATGGTTCCGTAGCTCAGTTGGATAGAGCACAAGTTTCCTAAACTTGGGGCCACAGGTTCGATCCCTGTCGGGACTACTTCAAACGTTCAATCGCACCCTGTGCACCGATTTGATAATCGCGAACCTCCGACGTGAAAATCGACGCTATCGAATCGCAATTTGCGGACATTATCACTCCTTTGTCCGACAATTTCATTTTCATATTCCTATAAATTATCATCTCGGTTATGTTCAGAAATTTCGTATCGCCGACAAATTCCGCCGTCGACATTTTCGCCCGCAAATTTCCGTATTTATCATAAACCCGCAACAGATATTTGTGTTCGAAGCGTCCGGATTTCGGCAGCCGAAGGGTCAAATACCCCGAATATTCGCTGCCGATTCCGATTCGTCCGTCCGCATAATAATTGTATTCACGCGGATTAATTCCGTTGTTTTTGTCAATTTCGATATATTTCCGAACAAGCTCTTCGTCTATCTGCTTCATGCCGTCCGTCGTTACGTGCATGCTGTTCAAGTCTATTGTCCATGGAAGAGTCCGCTTTTGATAGGCTTTTGCGTACCTGCCGAAATCTTCCGCAAGTATCCGGCGGCGAGCGAGTTCTTTATCGCCGGTAAAGAGTTCGAAACCGTCGAACAAATAGAAAACTCCCACCCCGATAATTGCAATCAGGGCGGCGGCTGCGCCGATAATATGTGAACGTCCGAGCCTCACTTTTTCTCTGCCTTTGTGTAAAATTGAATATCGCAGAGTTTTTTATAAACTCCGCCCGCGGAAATTAGTGCGTCATGGCTGCCGCTTTCGATGATTTTTCCGTGCTCGAATACGTAAATAGTGTCGCAATTTTTGATTGTCGCGAGGCGGTGCGCCACGAGTATCGCGGTACGGTTTTCGAGCGAAGAGTTAATCGCGTCCTGCACGACTTTTTCGCTTTCGGCATCGAGCGCGCTGGTCGCTTCATCAAAAACAAGGATTTGCGGTTTTCGCACAAGTGCCCGTGCAATTGCAATTCGCTGCCGCTCTCCGCCGGAAATCAGCACGCCGCGGTCGCCGATTTTCGTCTCGAAACCGTTCGGCATCGCCATGATAAAATTGTAGGCATTCGCGATTTTCGCCGCTTCAATTACTTCTGCGTCGCTCGCGTCGAAGCCGTATTTTATGTTATTTGCCACCGTATCGTTGAAAAGCATCGTTTCCTGCGAAACAATTCCGAACATCGAGCGATAACTTTTTATATCAAATTGAGTAATATCTGCGCCATCTAAGCAAATTTTACCTTTTTGCGGATCATAAAAGCGGATAATCAGGTCGAGCATCGTAGATTTTCCGCTGCCGGACGAGCCGACCAGCGCAATTTTCTGCCCGCGCGGTATCTTGAGCGAACAGTCCGAAAGCACTTGTTTTTCTTCGGTATAAGCGAAATCGATTGCCTCTACCGTAATCGCCGAGCGCAAGCCCGGACATTCCGACGTGCCGTCAATAACATTCGGCTCCGCATCCAAAACCGTGAAAACGCGCTCCGCACTGATCATGCCGTTCTGGAACAGCGCAACCTGATTCAGCAGACTTGCGAGCGGACTCATAATCGAAAACAGCGTGAAAAGGAACAGTAGCAGATCTTCGCCTTCCATTTCGCCATCGATAACCTGCATTCCGCCGAGATACAGCACAAAGCACAGTGCAAAAATCGCAAAAAGTTCATTCACAGCGGGGAGCATCGCGGAAATTTTCCTGTTTTTGATCGCCGAGCGAACATAATAGCGCGTCCGCTCGAAGAACTTCGCGTTCGTCGTCTCCTCCGCATTATAGGCTTTAATCACGCGAATTCCGAAAAGCATTTCCTGCAGCGCGCTCGTATAATCGCTCATCGCACCCTGCATCCGTGCGGCATATTTTTTCAAATATTTCGTTGCAAATCGCAGTAAAAGAAGGCTCACAATGCTTGTCGAGAAAGCCATTCCGGTCAGAAACGGCGAAATTGAGAGAAGCAGCATCAGGAAAATAACAATCTGGGTCAAATCTTTCAAAATCGTGGTAATCGGCGAAATCGTGTTGTTATTGACCACAGTTACATCATTTGTGATAACCGAAATCAAATGTCCCTGCCGGCTTTTCGAGAAGAAATCCACCGACAGCGACGTATATTTGCGGAAAATCCGGTCGCGCATATTCTTGATGATGCCCTCCGAAACGCGTGTTCCGGTTACGTTCGCAAAGTATTTAAAAATATTTTTCAGCGCGAAAATCGCTACCACCAAGAGGCTCAGCCGAATCAAAGTATCCGGAATCGACGCAGGCACATCTACGAAATTGTGTATTGCACCATAGAACGACTCTTTCAAATTTTCGAGCATATTCATTGCGTCCTCCGGCTTTGTCTCGGGAGCGGTTTCCTTTTTGAAAATTATCTTAATGATCGGCTGGATCAACGCAATGCTCATCGTCTCAAAAATCGAGAAAATCGTATTCAGAAAAAGAGCCAGAAACAGCAAATGCCAGCTTCCCTTGACAAAGCTCAGGATGCCGGCATATATATGCTTTACTTTTTTTATTTTTTGCATTCTTGCAATTACTTCAATTTAATGGTTTCGAATTTCAGTGTAGTGCGTTTCGTTACTTTGCCCGGCAATTCCTCTTTCGGGAAGCCTCCCTGCATTTCTGCAGTACGCGAAACGGTTATTTTTTCCTTTGTGTCGAATTTTTCTATTTCATTTACCTGCATCGAATATACCTTGCTGTGCTGGCAGAAACCTTCGTTTTTGATTTCGGCGTCGTAAAGTTCGAGTTGCCCCGGTATCGGATTTAACCACTTATATCTGTAGCGCCCATGAATAAGGTCAAATTTGCCGTTCGCTTCGTTCAGCATAATCTCGGTTACAACGGAGTTTTTGCCGGTTTTGTCGTATTCGAATTTCCACATCAGCGCATCTTTCGCGATTGAATCGCGCTCGGGATTTGCGTATGGAGTCAGTTCAAGCAAGCGTTTGCTTTTATCGGTTTTAACCACGTAATATTCTTTGCTGTAGCGATGTTCGGTGCCGGCATTCGGATCGGTCGAAGTATATTCTTTCGGATATCCGAGTTCGTCGAACGTAGTTTTTTCGGTAAAATATATATCGCCCGCCTTCGCGTTTTCCATCTCCATGCGTTTAATAAGTTTATCGGTCAGATATACTTTGCGACTTTCGATTTTATAGAACGGCTCGATTTCGCCCCGCCCACGAGTTTCCGCGCTCGGCATAAACCGGATGGCGATATCATAAGTAATATTGCTTCCATCTACATTTTTATAGCCGTCGAGTTCGTGCGCAACATAAGTCTGGCGGTCGAGAACGCCGTTAATGTATGTATTCGAAACTTCTTCAAGAAGATTTTCCGGCTTTACTTCTTCTTTATATGTTAGTTTTTTTAGCGGAAGAGCGGTTGTCGCGTCATATTCGAGGACGATAATTTCGTCGATTTCGCCCATTTCGTCGATCGTGTATTCCTTGACCGGCATGCGTGTTTCCGGGTCAAGTTCGCGGTTAATGCTTTTAACTGCTTTGCCGTTTCCGTCTTTTACAATCGCCTTTATCCAAAATCTGTCGCTCGGCTTGTCGTATATATATTCGGTTGTGGTTTTGTTTTCGCCCTGCTCGGTGAATTTAACCACGGTTTCAATTTTCGGTCTTACGACTTCGTTTGACGATGCGGTTGCTTCTTTTCCGCATGCAATCATTGCCATTGCACAAAATGCTGTAAGTACAATTTTTGATTTTAATTTCATAAGTCTTCTTTCTGTTAAAAATTTATTTTAAAATTTATTTTATAGGCACCGTAATGGTAACCTCGGTGTATTCATTAATTATGCTTTCTACCCAAATTGAGCCGCCGCACGCTTCAATATATTTCTTCGCAATCGCCAGCCCGAGCCCGACTCCGGAGACGAGTGCAATATTGTGTTCGCCCTTGAAGAACGGCTCGAACAAATGCGGCAAGTCTTCTTCCGGAATTCCGGGTCCGTCGTCGCGAACAGTAATTATCAACATTTTCTCGTCCCTCTTGGTACTGATCTTAATCTTCGTACCTGGCGGAGTGAACTTATAGGCATTAGAGACGACTTGGGCGAACACTTCTTGTAAATAAAGTTTGTCTTGATAGACATTAAACACTTCCTCGCAAAACTTGGTAGAAATTTCGTGTGGCTCCGGATTCTGTGCGGCCGCTTTTTTCACTACTGTTTTCAGAACATCGTTTATGTCGAAAATGTCGCGGGAAGGAACGAGTTTGTCCTGATTACCGATAATCATCGCATTTTCAAACAAACTGCTCAAGTCCTTGACCGATTTTTTTATGTTGCTGATAGTCGGACCCATGCGTTCGAATTTTTTCGCCTCGAGCATCATGGACAATATTTCTGCTCCGGACCCGATAACGGTCAGAGGCGTGCGGTATTCGTGCGAAATAATATCGATAAACAGCGTCTTAAATTTATTTACTTCCTTTTCGTGTTCGAGACTCCCCGCGAGGGCATCGCGCATTGCCGCCATACTTTCTTCGGTCTTCGAGCGCAAGATGTTCTCGTTTCGCAATAATTCGAGAGATGCCTCGAGTTCGGCAGTTTTTTCTTTTACTTTTTTCTCGAGCATGTTATTTGCTTCTTTGACGGCTTTTTCGGCGGCCATTTTTTCGGAAATATCATTAAAAATACAGAACAGGGCATCTTCGCCGCTAAACATAAGATTACTCAAATGCACGAGGAAATAGCACTGCTCTTTGCGAGTCGTCGAATAAAAACTAATCTCCGTATCTATACAGGCGCGAGCATTCTCCACGAATAATTTTTCAAAATCCAATTGCTGCAACGCAGGAATTTCCAATAGAGATCTGCCCAATAAATCTTCCGCTTTAATTTTGAAAAATCGCGTCATCGCCGGATTTACATCTAAAATTACATAGTTTTCTACGCGTAAAATAAACATCAAAGCGTTATTGTTTTCGAACATTCGGCGATACTTCACCTCGGACTCTTCGAGTTCGCGAGTACGCATAGCGACTTCTTGGCTTAATTTGAGGGTATATTGCCGGGCACTGACCTGCCTGGAAACATAATACGTGAGTGCCGCCATAATTACCAAAGCAATCACCGCAAAAGTCCAAGTAAGATAGAACGGTTGTCTTATGACAATCGGTTCAGAGACAAACATTTTGCCGCTCTGCCCGAGTGCATTATACGGAATAATCCGGAAACGGTACGTCCCGGCGGGCACATCTCTGTACTTTATCTCCATATTCGTATATGCATTTGCCTTTTGCCAAATGTTATCGTAGCCTTCGAGTTTATAGCGGACGACATTGTATTTTTCGTTATAGAACGAAATCACACGAAATGAAATCGAGAAACTGTTTTCGCCCCCGCTGACCTTGTTTTTTTCAGTCAAAGTATTAATTCCGCTGCCTTTGATTATTCTGAGATCAGAAAGCAGCGGCTTAATCTTCAAGCCAATATTGTCGTATTCGCGGTAATAGACAGACATTCCACGGTTCGTACCGACCACGAGGCGGCCGTTCGAGAGCATAATTCCCGCTCCGCGGTTAGTCTCTAGCCCGGACAGTCCATCGCTGATTCTGTATGTAGCAATATCGTTTCCGGTCTTGCGAACTAATCCGCTTTCGGTACCGCACCAAGTATTGTTGTATTTATCACGCAACATGAAGAATATAAACTGCTCGAACAGCGAAGTTCCGAAATTTTCCTTTATGAGCGAGCCGTTTCGTTCTTTATAGAGGCCGTCTTCCGTGCCTGCGTAGAGCACACCGGTTTTTGGGTCTATGTAGATCGAATAAATATTGTTTGGTGCTAAAAACTGCGAATTTGCTTTTATAACGCGCTCAACTCTGTCGTGCTTAATTACGAGCACACCCCTACTTAATGTGCCGACATAAATACGGTTGTCCTTATCGACCATTATGACACGCAGGAAACTGTAATCGCGTTTGTCCGAGATAATTATTTTCGGAATTCCGTCATGCAATCTCCATAAAGTATTTTGTCCGACTACGATAATATCACCGGTAGAGTCTAATGCAACTGCCTGCAACATATCCACCCCGAAACGTTCCGGCGGAATCCACGTGATATTGTCGTTCCTGTCCATTTTCGCGAGTCCGTTTTTAAAGCATGCCATCCACGTATTGCCGGCACGGTCGCAGACCATGTATGGGATACGTTCATTATACTTTTCGTCGAATCGCAATGTCCGAGTAACCATTTTTCCGTTGAAAAACGACAGTCCGCCACGGTGCCCGATAATGTAATCGTTTGGCCCGCGCTCGGCTACAGACGTTACTTCATTGTCGAGCAAGCCGTTTGCTTCATTATAGTTGAAGAAGCGCATGCTGGAGATTTTGCTTACGCCACGGAACGACGCCATCCAGAGATTATTTTCGCGGTCGAGAAAAAGTTCGTCGCAGTAATCGCTGATTAATCCGTTCGATTTATCGATCTTGTACTCTTGTCCGTTTGCCGGATTATACAGATAAATTCCTTTTCCTACGCCGAAAACGAGCGAGTTATAGTAATTCGGAATAAAACTAATGCCATACGAATTCTTGTCCGGTTCGACTTTAAATCCGCTATGAAAATTGTATACTTTGTCTTTAATAATGTATTTTATGGAGTTGTCGGTCAGCACCCAGAGTTTATCGGTATTGCGTTTATCGCGCACTGCCGCAAGGACTTGCGAGCCGGCGAACGGGTCTTTTTTCGTGAAGTAGCGGCGGAATTTGCCGTCCCGGTCTATGATATACAATCCACGCAGCGTCGAAACAAGTACGTTTCCACCATCTACACAGACGTTTGTAATTTCGTACGACATATCGGTATAAAGCTTCCATCTTCTGTTGCGAAAAACATATAATCCCTCGCGAAAGGCAACAAATACTGCCACTATTTTCGGGTCCGAGCGGTCGCCGGTAGAGCCGATATCGAACATTATATGCTGCGATAGTCCGGTCATCGGTGTCTTTGTCTTGAATGCCGGAAGTTTGTTTTTTCCGCCGTCGAGTTCGCAGACATAGACCGAATCGTCAGTTCGGACTCCCCAGATATTGCCTGTATTTTTGTCTTTTCGGAGTTTTATTATACGCGAGAACTGGGACGTCGCACTATGCTTAAAATTATTGCTCCAAGAATTTCCGGAATATACCACAAGTCCGCGCCGCGTAGCAGCCCAGATTTTACCGGATCGATCCTGCACTATAGATGTGGTAATCGAACTCGGCAGCCAGTCTTCTTCGGTGTATGTATTGACCAAATACTGCCCGTTATTCGCCCTTGCAGATATAAACGCAAAGAAAAACACGAGCATACATCGCAGACTCCATAAACCGGCCGTTCGGCAAATGCAAATATTTTCCGTTTTTTGCATAAACACACAATAATTCATAAACTATCTAACACAAATATAGCGAATTTCTACGAGATATATTAGATAATTTTGTAAAATAATCAACTTATTTATTCGTCCGATATCGACAATTAAACTTTTCGCCCGAAACGACGATAATTCAGGCAGGCGGAACAAAATCGCAGGTCTTCGCACGAAAATTTAACAAGCATATGAGAAAGAACTACTTTTCAAATAATCCGACGCCCGACGACAACAAGTCGCGCTATTTGGTTACGTACTCGGATCTGATTACGCTGCTATTGGGGTTGTTTGTGATTTTATACGCGTCCGCACAGGTCGACGAAGGCAAGTATCGTGCGATGTCCGCCGCATTTGCACAGGTATTCAACGCGCAGGATTCGGCAAAAACCTCCGGAAAAGGTATTCTTCCGGGCAACCGCAAACTTCCGATCGGCAATTTCGCAGGCGATAAAATACACAGTGCGAAATCGCTCGAAGAGCAGGCGGAGAGTATTCTCGGAAGTTTTATTCGCGAAAAAGGCTTAAAAGTAACTCTCACAGGCTCGAGTCTGGTTTTGATTTTGCCGGAAATGCTGCTGTTCAAGTCCGGCGACGCGGAACTTTCCGCCGGCAGCAACGAATTGCTTGACTCGCTGACGTCGCTTTTATCGAAAGCAAAAATGCTGATAAACGTCGACGGGCACACGGATTCCACTCCGATTCATACTTTCCGGTATCAGTCGAACTGGCATCTCTCGACTTCGCGCGCAATAAACGTGGCTTATTCGCTGATTTCGCGCGGAATCGCGGAATCCGACGTCGTAGTGCGCGGTTTCGGCGCGCAACGCCCCATTGGAGACAACTCCACCGCAGAGGGCAAGCAGCGAAATCGCCGCGTGGAAATCACGATTTCCGAATTTCCGACCGACGCACCGAGTACTGCGGGTTATAGCACAAAAAAGCAATAAAATTTGCAGATTAAAAAATAATTTATTATATTCGTAAATAACAAATAACACAAATACATAAATATGACCGAAATATCGCAAAATATATTGATTCGCTCGAGGCAGTTCGGCGAATTTACGGCTGAGCCACATAATATTTTTATATTTGAGGACGGCTTGCTCGGTTTTGAGGATCTGCATCGATTTGTATTGATTAACTCCGATCAAACGGCTCCGTTCAAGTGGTTGCTTGCGGTCGATGAACCGGAAATCGGCTTTCCTATGCTCAATCCCTGGTTTATCGATTTAGACTATAAGCCCGGCAAAAAAATTGATCCGGCAATCGAGGCTCCGATGGTTATCGTTACTCTCGGCTCGCGCGCCGGCGAAGGCATTACGGCAAACATGAAGGCTCCGGTCATCTTGAATACCGAAAAAAATACAGGCGTACAGGTTATACTCACATCCGAAAAATATTCAACCAATCAACCGCTGCTGCCGAATAATAAATAAGTTAAAAATTATCACTACAATAAAATGCTCGTACTATCAAGAAAAATCGGCGAAACAATTACAATCGGCAACTCCGTTAAAGTTACTGTGCTGAACTTCGACCGTGGAATCGTCCGGCTCGGCATCGAGGCACCACCAAACGTCACTGTGCACAGGCTGGAAATTCACGATAAAATTATCGAAATGAATAAACAGGCTGCAGGCGTGCAACTTGGTGACCTCCGCGACGCTATGAAAGATTTGGCTGTTTCCGGATCGCTCGCACAACAGCCCAAAGACGATAATCTGCACGGGCAGGAAATCTCTATTATAAATGAGGAAAATCTATGAACACCGAATACAGTGCTTTAATTGTAGACGATGACGTCTGGATGCAGAGAATACTTTCGAAAACCCTGCAATCCTATGGCTTTAAAAAGACTTACCTCGCGAGCGACGGGTTCGACGCAATCGCTCTTGCGGTCGAACACGTCCCGACTTTGATAATTATGGATATCATGATGCCCGAACTTTCCGGACATCTCACGATGAAAATAATTAAGCGAATCAAAAGCCTTGAGAAAGTCCCCGTTATCATGGTCTCGGCTCTGAGCGACACGGAAAATCTCGGCATCGCAATCAAAAGCGGCATCGCCGGCTATATCTCGAAACCATTTACTCGCGCCACAATATATGAAAAACTAACCGCACTGTTCGGAAAAGAAAAACTTGACGCTATCGCTCATGGCGATGAAATGGATGAAACAACCGAAGAAATCGAAAACTATATTATGCCGGAGCTCATCGATGAAACTCCGAAAGTAATCTATAAAACCGAAGACCAAAGCAAAGAATTAACCGAAAAATATAAAGCCGACGAAAAAGAAAAGATCGAAAGCGTAAAAAAAATGTTGCTTAAAAGCAAAAAATAATTTGGTAAATTCAAAGTAAGTTCGTATTTTTGAATACCGAAAGACTTCACGGTAGTGCTCTTAAAATAGAAGTCATTGGAGAGGTGGCCGAGTGGCTGAAGGCAACGGTTTGCTAAACCGTCGTAGTGGGTAAACCGCTACCGCGAGTTCGAATCTCGCCCTCTCCGCCAAATAGAACGATTTGTGTCGTTCTTTTTTTTGTATATAGATACTTTATCCACCACCGCCCCGCGAACTTGCAATTTTATAGCTTAATTAGTTAGAAATTTTAGTTCGGCTTCTATGATACCGGAAACCACTTCCGGGTATTGTTTGCAATTTTTACCAACATAAGCATGATCGGAACTTCCACCAATACGCCGACAACTGTTGCCAATGCTGCGCCTGACTGCAAGCCGAAAAGAGAAATGGCGACTGCGACTGCTAATTCAAAGAAATTACTTGCGCCAATCATTCCGGCGGGGGCAGCAATATCGTGGGAAAGTCTCCACCATTTCGCCCATCCGTATGCCACAAAGAATATCAGTACGGTTTGCAGTATCAGAGGAACGGCTATCAGTAAGATGTGCAAGGGATTATTCAGTATCGTTTCCCCTTGAAAAGAGAAAAGAATAACCAATGTTAGCAGAAGTCCACCGACAGTAGTGTTATTGAACTTTTTAACAAAAATATTATTGAAATAATCTGTTCCTTTCCTTCTAATCACTTTGATACGCGCAATAATTCCCGCCAAAAGTGGTATTACCACGAAAAGGGCTACGGACAGTATCAATGTATCCCAAGGTATCGCAATGCCGCCCACACCAAGCAAAAATGCCACGACAGGCACAAAAGCGACCAATAGAATCAAGTCATTTACGGCAACCTGAACCAATGTATAGGCTGCATTGCCTTTAGTTAAATAACTCCATACGAAAACCATTGCCGTACATGGAGCAGCACCGAGTAGAACAGCACCGGCCAAGTATTCTTCTGCCAGTTCCGCCGGAATTAATGCTTTGAATATTACATAAAAGAATAAATAAGCAATCCCAAACATAGTAAAAGGCTTAATCAACCAGTTGGTTACGCAAGTTATGATAATTCCTTTCGGACGTTTCCCCACATCTTTTACGCTTTTAAAATCTACTTTAAGCATCATCGGGAATATCATTAACCAAATCAATATTGCTACGGGTATGGATACATTCGCATATTCAAATTTGCTTAATGTTTCCGGTATTACAGGAAGCCATTGTCCTATGGCGATACCGACCATGATACAGATTGTTACCCATAGCGTAAGGTATTTCTCAAAAAATCCTATTTCTTGTTTCTTTTCCATTACTGTATATTTTGCTACGGCGGATCATAGAACCCGCCGTAAAGTTTTTATAAATTTTTCCACTCAATAAGGGCAGTATTTCCATCTGACAGTTCCTTTACTTTCTCGATCCAGTATTTTTCACCTTGCGATTTCGATTGTAAGAAGGAATTTTCTGTATAGACCAGCGAAAGACAAGAATTTACTACCCACCATTTGTTATTTATCCCGGCACGTTGTAAGTCTGCTTGCAGCCTTTCCGCTTCGAAGACGGGCGTGGCTTCGGGCAGGGTAACGATAACCACTTCTGTTTCTTGCGGGTTTCTCAAGCGTGGTAAAAGCTTGCTAACCGAATCAGGAATACCCTGTGTACGTTCCACTTCTTTGTGGTAGCTTTGAGTAGCATCCAGCAAAAGAAGTGTGTGTCCGGTCGGTGCAGTATCGATGACCACAATTTCGTTATCCGCTTTATCCACGATTTCGGCAAATGCCTTGAAAACTGCAATTTCCTGTGTGCATGGAGAACGCAAATCTTCTTCGATGTACTCCATATCTTCGGCACTCAGGGTAGGTGCAGCCTTGCTACGAACTTCGTTTTTATACTTTTCCAGTTCTTCTTCTTCGTCAATCCGGCTAACCGATAGTCCGGCTTTTTCGGCGAGTTCATAATTCAGGTGATTTGCCGGGTCAGTGGTAGTCAGATGAACTTTTGCACCCTTTGCAACCAGTCCAAGTGCGATATTAGTGGCTAAAGTCGTCTTTCCCACCCCACCTTTACCCATGGCGAAAATAACACGTTTCCCTGATGAATACAGGTCATTGATAAGGTCGTCAATGTTTTTTTCACTTGTTATCGGCTTATAATCAGTAACAGGAGATACATTATCTTCATTCAATAACCTGCGGATATTGGCAATATTCGACAAATTATAGGAACGCAATGGAACATCAAATGCGGGATAGTCCGCCAGTTCCGCCGGAATGTTCTGTAAAGCAGATTGCTGTTTGCCATATATTTCTTTTGAAACTGCGTCTTTTTCATCTACCTGCTGCAATACTCCGTTAATAACCAATATCTGATTCTTTATACCGAGTGATAAGAGTTCGCGAGATGAACGGGCAGCTTCCCTTAAAGCAGATGTTTCGGGACGGCTAACCAGTACCAGGCGTGTAGCTTTTCCGTCCGACAAAGTAACAACGGCTTGTTTGTATATCTCTTTACGTTCTTCCAGTCCCGATAACTGCCCTAAACAAGATGCACCATGTGTGCTTTCGCTGATAAACGTACTCCATGCCGATGGTAATTGAAGCATCCGAAGCGTGTGTCCGGTAGGGGCTGTATCGAAAATTATGTGGTCGTATTCATTTTGCTTTCCTTTATCGGTAATGAAGTCTGAAAAGGCATTAAAAGCAGCTATTTCGACCGTGCATGACCCTGATAGTTGTTCTTCCATATTCTGGATAACACTTTCGGGTAATTTGCCCCTGTATGGAGAAATTACACTTTCCCGATATTCAGCTGCTGCCTGTTCCGGGTCAAGGTTTACAACCGTCAATCCGGGAACATCTGCTATCGGTGTCCCCTGACCGTTCAATTCCTGTGCAAACACATCTTGAAGGTTTGAAGCAGGGTCGGTGCTGATTAGCAGTATTTTTTTCCCTTTGTCCGCTAAACTTACTGCAGTAGCAGAAGCCACAGAAGTTTTGCCTACACCGCCTTTACCTGTGAAAAACAAGTATTTGGTTAATTCTATATCTGATAATTTAAATGTTTTCATTTTTCTTGTTTTTTTATTTTACGGGTATAATGTCCAATGATATTCCGGTCCATTCACTTAGTTGGGCTGTTGTAGGGTATCCCTTTGATACAACTACTTCACCATCTACAAGTGTAATAGGCAAAGCATTCGCTCCATGTTCCTGTAAATATTGATTTACTACCTTATTATCTACATATAATTGTGGTTCATCCCTCAAATTATGACGGGCTACATTTACCCCATTACGTTTCAGGGTTTCAAGTACAGCAGCTATCCGCATTAATTCAGGGTTAATGTTAGGCCCACATAATCCGGTAGGGCAACACATTGCCGGATCAAAAATTTCGATTGTTTTCATTTATATATTTCCTTATAAATAATTTATGATTGCGTAATAAAATCCCACTATTATGAAGATGATTGCCACGACACGGCGAAACCATTTTTCAAATATCTGTATCCGGTTATAGAACTTTCCTAATCCTGATACACTGTAAGCTATAATCCATGCTACAATTATTACCGGAAGTCCGGTTGCTATTGCATATACAACCGGCAAAAGATATCCGCCTGATTCCGCAGCAGACATGGGCATTAACATCCCGAAATAGAACACGCCACTTGTAGGGCAGAATGCGAGAGAAAACAAAATCCCCAGCAGTAAAGCGCCCCAGCCGGTTTTTGTTTTGATTTTTTCGCCACCTATATTTAGTTTCGGCATCTTGATTTTTATAACATCAAGCATGAATAAACCTATAAGAATCAAAGCCGGCGAAATAAGCATGCTGCCGTATTTACTGATTACTTTTTGAACAGCATACATACTTGCACCTTCTCTTAAAATGGGTATTAAGATTAAGCCCAAGGCCGTATATGTGATTACCCTGCCTAAGGTATAAAACAGACCGTTGGAAAATATCCTGTGTTTGCTCTCAATATCCTTACTGATGAAGCCTATTGCAGTGATGTTGGTAGCCAATGGACAAGGGCTGACAGCTGTTAGGATACCCAAAAGAAAAGCCGTTATTATAGGGGTGTTGCTATTATTTAAAAGTGATTGTAGATATTCCATTTCTTACTACTTTTTCAGTTCCTCTATCTTATCTTTAATTCCGGTTTTGAAAGTATCCGGCTGACCTTTGGCATAAGAAAAAGCATATTCGGTCATATTGTTTGGTTGCTCTTT
>JAQUZU010000054.1 GCA_028691175.1 Candidatus Kapaibacterium sp.
AAATCGATACCTTTTTCGCAAACTAAGATTGCTCGGTATCCGTCCACAAAACCGCAAATTAAATTGGTTTAAGTGTAAACGATTATTTGCAACATTATTTTATTGAATATTAAAAAATATCATTTATTTATATACAAAGGAAAATCATGGCTGAACACCACAACATTATCGTTATTGGCTCAGGTCCGGGCGGTTGTACCGCCGGAATGTATACTTCTCGTGCAAACTTAGATACCGTCATTTTTGAGGGTATGCAGCCGGGAGGACAACTTATGATAACAACAGAAGTTGAAAACTTTCCGGGTTTTTTAGATGGCGTGCAGGGACCGGAAATGATGGATATTTTGCGTAAGCAAGCTCAAAAATTCGGTGCAAAATCAATTTATGAATCGATTGTAAAAGTCGATTTTTCGGCTCGACCATTCAAAGTTTGGAACGGATCCGATAAAGAATACACTGCCGATGCGGTAATTATTTCTACGGGTGCAACTGCGAAATTACTTAATATTCCGAGCGAACAGAAATACTGGGGACGCGGAATTTCAGCATGTGCTACTTGCGACGGTTTTTTCTATCGTGGCAAAGAAGTATATGTAGTCGGTGGAGGCGATACAGCGCTTGAAGAGGCTAACTACTTAACAAATATGGCAAGCTCGGTTACAATTATTCACCGCAGACAAGAATTTCGTGCATCGAAAATCATGGTTGATAAAGTAAAGTCAAACCCGAAAATCAAATTCGCACTTGACTCGGTTGTTGATGAATTTCTCGGCGAGACAGTAAACGGATTTCCTTCGCTTAACGGCATTCGCCTCAAAAATGTCAAAACCGGCGAACTTCGCGACGTTCATGCGGACGGTTGCTTTATCGCAATCGGGCACAGACCGAACACATCTGTTTTTGCAGACTACTTAACACTCGACGCAGAGGGATATATTGTTACTGCCGGAAAATCCACCTATACAAATATTCCGGGCATATTCGCATGCGGCGACGTGCAGGATCACGTCTATCGTCAGGCAATTGCCGCTGCAGGCTCCGGCTGTGCCGCCGGAATCGATGCCGAACGCTGGCTGATGGAAAACAAATAAGTTTTTATACATTCAGAGGTCAAATTTTTAGTTTGACCTCTGATTTTTTTTATTTATTAACGCATTTATGATTTTGCTCGCAACTGCTACAATCCGAAGTATGCGCATGCGGAACCGAGGAATAGTTTGAGCAATGTTTATTGGCATAATCAGTCAGATAAAAACCGCTTCCGCGGAAGTCTAATCCGATATTTGCACTAATTTTTCTCTCAACTTCCCCAAAACCTTTTATTTCTTGTTCGCAAATTTCAACCGGACAAGTTGTCAAAGCATCTTCTGTGATTCTTTGGTCATATTCAAATACTTTTCCACATTTCTTACATTTATATACGTAAGTAGGCATTATTCCAAATTCCCAATAATGTTTTACAATTAGACTTTCAGTAAAATAAAGACGAGGCAACTCGCCAATTATTATTTAAAACCGTAAAATCCTACTTTTTTATATACTTTGCGTAAAGTTTTGCGTGCCTGCATGCCGGCTTTTTCTGCACCAAGCGTAAGAATTTCTTTCAACTTGTTTTCATTTTTGCGGATTTCAAAGTATTTATCGCGAACCGGTGCCAAATACGCTGCAACAGCATCGGCAACTGTAGCCTTAAACTCACCATACCCTGCACCGACAAATTCCTGCTCGATTTCCGCATTTGTCTTACCGGTGGCAATGCTGTAAAGTGTCATTAAATTTGCTACACCGGGTTTTGCTGCGTCATACTTCACTTCAGAACCTGAATCAGTTACGGCACGCTTGATTTTCGACTTTATCACTTCATCTTTATCATCCAAGAAAATGATACTCTTTTCGTTCGGATCGGACTTGGACATTTTTTTTGTTGGATCTTGGAGGCTCATCACACGTGCTCCGACTTTTCCAATAAACGGTTCCGGCACAACGAAAGTATCCGAATAATTGAAATTAAAACGCTGCGCCAAGTTGCGCGAAAGTTCAAGATGCTGCTTTTGATCTTCACCTACCGGCACCAAGTTCGCTTGATATAGCAAAATGTCAGCCGCCATCAGCACGGGATAAGTGAAAAGTCCGACGTTAACATTTTCGCTATGTTGCGCGGATTTATCCTTAAATTGTGTCATGCGCGAGCATTCACCCATTCCGGTCATCGTATTAAGTACCCAAGCAAGTTGTGCATGCTCCGGCACATGCGACTGCACAAACAAAACCGACTTTTCGACATCAATTCCCGCCGCAACGTACATTGCAACTGTGTCGAGAGTTCGCTTGCGAAGATCTGCCGGGACTTGTCGCACGGTAATCGCATGCAAATCTGCAATCATATAGTAGCACTCATAATCATCTTGCAGAGCTACCCAGTTTTTTAGAGCACCGGTAAAATGTCCGATAGTCAAAACTCCGGACGGCTGAATACCGCTTAAAATTATTTTTTTCTCGTTTGTTTCCATCATTATTTCTATTTAAATGTAATTTTTCAATTTATAAACAGCGAAAATACGCATTTTACCCGATTTTTACAACTTAATACAGATTATTATTTGTTCATTTTAATTTTTTCTTTGTGAATTATGGATTATTATTCTTATATTTGATGTTTGTATTTTCAAATAGAGAAAAACGTGACGAAAGAAGATTTACTAAATTTACGCATAGATTGCCTGGATAAGGGCTTTGTACGATTAGTCGACTATATGGGAGACGACAGTGCGGTAGTTCAAGCGGCACGCGTATCATACGGAAACGGTACAAAATCATACCGCGAAGATCGCGGGTTAATTCGATATTTAATGCGCAATCGGCACACATCTCCATTCGAGATGGTGGAATTCAAGTTTCATTGCCGAATGCCGATATTCGTCGCACGCCAATGGATTCGCCATAGAACAGCAAATGTGAATGAATATTCGGGACGCTACTCGGAAATGACTGACGATTTTTATTTGCCGGACATTTCGCAATTGCGCCATCAGGCAGACGACAACAAGCAAGGCAGAAGTGCCGAAGTGCTCGAAGACGGCAAAGCCGAACTCATAATGAAAAGCATGGCGGACTCGCAGAAAGCCTCATACGACGAATACAAGTCATATTTAAGTCAGGATTTAGCGCGCGAACTCGCCCGCATTAACCTTCCGCTCTCGGCTTATACCGAATGGTATTGGAAAATAGATTTGCATAACTTGTTTCATTTCTTAAAGTTACGTTTAGACAAGCATGCACAGTTTGAAATTCGCATTTTTGCGGAAGCGATGGCACAAATTATCAAACAGGTTGTGCCGATTTCTTACGAAGCGTTTGAAGATTTCATTTTGCACTCGCGATTATTCTCCGGGCTTGAGGTAGAATTTTTGAAAAAAATTGTTGATACAAAGAAAATCAACGAAAAAGCATTGCTTGATCTTGGATTATCCAAGCGCGAAGCAGCCGCAATGATAGAATTATTTACAAATAAATTATAACAAAGGAAACGATATGAAAAAATTTTTCTCTCTATTCGCATTATTGATTTTTGCAATGTCGGCTGCATATTCGCAGAGTGTTGACGAAATCATCAACGCAAATCTTCAGGCTCGCGGTGGTGCAAAGGCATTAACCGAGATCAAAACTTTATCAGCCGAAATGGACATGAGTATTATGGGCATGAAAGTACCGCTTAAATATTATGTGCAAACACCGGACAAATCTCGTCTCGAACAAACTCAAATGGGTCAGACTGTCACTTTAATTTGCAACGGCAAATCAGGCTGGGTAAGTATGCAGGGACAGGTTCAAGAAATTCCGGAAGAACAATTTGGATTTGTAAACAAATCGAACCCGTCAATTCAATTCTTAACTAAAAACCCGTTAATTGATTATAAGACAAATGGTTATAAAGTCACAAACGCCGGCAACGACGTTTTTGAAGGCAAGCAATGCACGGTATTAGAAGTAGATTATAATGATGACTACATTGTAAATATATATATTGACAAAGCAACAAATCTCGAAGTAAAATACGAAATCAACGTTCCGACACTCGCAGCAGAACTCGAAAACGCCGGCGACGAACTTTCTGAAGAACAAGCAATGATTGCTGCCAGCATGCAACCAGAAATTTTCATCACCGAATGGGCAGAATACGACGGAATCAAATTACCGAAAACTACTCAGGTAAAAATGGGCGAAATAACTCAAACCGTCACAATAACAAACTGCAAAATTAATGGCAGTCTTGATGCAAAATTATTCAGCAAGCCAGAATAAAATATTTTAATAAAACTTACGTCTTAAGAGTGTCTTGTTTTAAGGCACTCTTTTTTTTATGGATAAATACACATGCTACCCAATATTGATCTTAATATATACAAATACGATTTGCCGAGCGAACGCATCGCAATGTTTCCGAAGGAAAATCGCGACGAATGCAAATTATTAAAAGTAAATCGTGAAACCGGCACAATCTCGCACCATAAATTCAGTGAAATCCCCCATCTTTTGCCGCTAAACTCGGAAATGTTCATAAATACTTCCAAGGTAATTTCAGCAAGGATTTCGGCACAAAAATCTACTTCCGGCAAAGCGGAAATTTTCATGGTAGAACCGCTAACTCCCTTTCCGGAATACAACTTAGCACTAAGTGTGCGCACAATTTCTACGTGGAAATGCATTATAGGCGGCAAGAATATAAAAGCCGGCGATATTTTATATGCAGAAGCACCGATTGCCAATTGCAGATTTGAGTTCAGGATTTTGACAAAAGAGGACAATAACGCCACAGTTGAGTTCGATTTAACCAACTATAATATGTCGGTCGCAGATTTTTTGGAGCATTTCGGCAAAATTCCGCTGCCACCATACATTAAGCGCGAAGTAACCGACAACGACAAAATAACGTATCAGACCGTATATGCGAACGCACTCGGCTCTGTCGCCGCACCAACAGCGGGGCTTCATTTTACTAAAAAAATGCTGAAAAAATTGCTCGCAAGCGGCATTGCAATCAACGAACTCGTTTTACATGTCGGGCTCGGGACGTTTAAGCCAATCGCAACCGACGACATAAATCAGCACGACATGCACTCAGAGCGAATTATAATCAATAAATCGACTCTCGAGCACTTAATTGTCTGCCTCGAACTCAATAAAAACATTGTTTCAGTCGGAACGACCACAACTCGCACACTTGAATCTATATATTGGCTCGGCGTTCGCCTGATTGAAAACCCAAATCTCGAGATTGACTTCACATCGCACGTTGTTACACCGGACGAACCATACAAAACGCGTGAAGAAGTCTCCCCGATTGACTCTATAAAAGCGGTAAATGAATATTTTGACAAGCACGAAATTCTTACATTAGTCGCCTATACAAAACTTTTCATTGTGCCGGGTTATCGCTATCGTCTGGTAAATATACTGATTACGAATTTTCATCAGCCGGAAAGCACGCTGATTTTGTTGGTTGCCGCTTTACTTGGCACGGAACTTTGGAAACAGGGATATAATGCCGCATTGGCAGATCCTGATTACAGATTTTTGAGTTATGGCGATGCATGCCTGTTTTTCAATAACATAAAAGGGTAAAAATGAAAATCGCAACATACCAATTCGCACCGAAATATGCAGCCTGCAAGGCAAATCTTGAAACATTGCTATCAAAATCGGCTGAAATACAGGCCGACGTTATTATTTTTCCGGAACTTGCAATTTCAGGTTACAACTTCGTAACGAAAGAACAAACAAGCAAACTTGCCGTAGAATGCGAACAATTACGCGTATATGAGCAAATATCGGAAATAGCAAAATCGCAAAACAAAATCATTATTTATGGTTGCCCGAAACAGCAAAACGGCAAACTCTATAATGCAGCACAATTATGCTTTCCAAACGCGAAATTTGATCGCTTTTACACAAAAACGCACTTGTTTTATAAAGAGCGCTATGCGTTTGACGAAGGAGATACGGGATTTTTCGTAATCAATTATCCGGATTTTGATTTAAATATCGGCACGATGATCTGCTACGACTGGCGTTTTCCGGAATCCGCTCGAACTCTCGCACTGAAAGGTGCAGACCTTATCGTCTGCCCTGCAAATCTTGTTACAAGTATTTGGCCAAAAGTAATGCCGGCACGTGCAATTGAAAACAAAATTTATTTCGCTGTTGCAAACCGGATTGGTTCAGAGAACGCAAACGGCGAGGAATTATTTTTCAACGGACAGTCCGCAATTTACGATTACAACGGCACGGAACTAAATAGCGCAAATGCGGACGAAACCAAAGCGATAACAGCCGAAATCAACCCGAGCGAAACCCGCAACAAATCATTTAATCCGATAAACGATATTTTCAGCGACCGCCGGACAAAATACTATCTATAAAAAAAGGGCGAGGTAACTCGCCCATAAAAAAAATTTTCTAAGTTCGATTGCTATTTGCGATGTGCAAATTTCATTATCTCGTTCGCCATATTATCGAGCGAGACTTGTTTATCGACTCCTCCCATATCGTAGGCAACCTTCGGCATTCCATAGACAATACTTGACGGACGATCTTGCCCGAGCGTATACGCACCGGCATCGTGCATTGCCTTTAAACCAAGAGCACCATCTGCCCCCATTCCGGTAAGAATCACACCAAAAGCATTTTTCCCTACATATTTAGCAACGGAGTTGAAAAGCACATCAACTGAGGGACGATGTCCGTTTACTTTTTCATTTTGATCGAGGAATACTTTATATTGTCCTCCCATTCGTCGAACCGACATGTGGTATCCGCCAGGAGCTATTAACACTTGTCCTGTTAAAATTCTATCGCCATGCTCGGCTTCTTTGACTCTCATCATCGAAAGTTCATCCAGACGAGAAGAGAAAATTCGCGTAAAATCCGGCGGCATGTGTTGCGTAATAACAATTCCCGACGTAGATGACGGAAGTTGAGGGATAATTTTGCGAATTGCTTCCGTCCCACCTGTCGATGCTCCAATTGCAATAACTTTATCGGTAGATTCGGCAAGTGCGGATTGCATTTTATTTGTTTTAATTTTAGTAAATAACTCTTCACGACGGCTCTTCCAATGGGACACATTCGCTGTCGAGGCAAGTTTAATTTTTGAACGGAGTTCAAACATCATTTTATCGAGCCCGCTGGCAACGTCCGCAGACGGTTTCGATACAAAATCTACAGCACCGGCTTCGAGTGCCTGAATTGTAATTTCTTTGCTATGCTGGGTAAGGGACGAAACAACAACTACAGGTAAGGGATATTGCGGCATCAAGCGACGCAAAAATTCCAGCCCGTCCATTTTCGGCATTTCAATATCAAGAGTAAGCACGTCAGGTTGCAATTCTACAATCATATTTCGAGCGACATATACATCAGGTGCTGCTCCAATAACTTCAAGCATTGGATCGCTAGACAGTCCCTTCGTTAAAATTTGACGTACAAGAGCCGAATCATCAACAATAAGTACTTTAATAAGTTTCATTATTATCTTTTTATCCTATTTTCTTATACACCGCAGCCTCCACGACGTCGAACTTACCGTGATATTTTTTTAAAGTCTCAGAATGTCCGACGAAGAAATATCCTCCCGGCTCGAGACAATTGTAAAACTTATTTACCAATTCTATTCTAGTTTCTTCGTCGAAATAAATCATTACATTTCGGCAAAAGATAGCGTGAAATTTTTTCTTAAAAGGAAATGTAGGACTCATTAAATTTAAAATTCGGAATGTAACCTCTTTTCTAATCTGCTCCGACAATTGATAATGCAGTTCATCAACTCTTTTAAAATATTTTTTAAGAAGTTCCGGCGGCATCTCTTTTACTTTTTCCTTATGATAAATTCCTTTTATTGCATTGCGGAGAACTTTTTCGGAAATATCAGTTGCAAGAACGCCTGCCTGCCAATTATTATACTCATACCCAAAGAATTCTTTCATCATCATAGTAATATTATATGCTTCATCGCCGGTCGAGCAGCCTGCACTCCATATTCTGATATCATTTGAATGTTTAGCCATTAGATTTCGTTTAAGTTCAGGCAAAATCTTCTTTTTCAGATATTCAAAATGCCCTGCTTCGCGCCACATATATGAGTGATTAGTCGACACCGCATCCGCAAGTTCAGCAACAAGCCGTCCGGACATATCTTTCTGCAACATATTATAGTATGCAGTGAAACTCGGCAAATTATATTCGCGCATGATTTTATGCAGACGTGCAGTCAACAGCGTGCGTTTATCTCCGCTTAAATTAATGCCAAGTTTATCGTAAACGAATTTAACAATAGCTTTATATTCCTCTTCGTTTAGTTTTACTTCCGGTTTCGACAAGTATTCTACTGCTGAAGTATGTGTGTTTTCTAACATATATTCTCCATATTATCCAAAGTGTTCTTCGTGCTCAAAATCAGGTTGTCTATCATAAAGCAATTCATTAATTCCGAGCAAAATATAGACAGTATCGCCGAGTTTACCCATTCCGGAAATATATTTACTTCCGGATCCTTTAATTGTAGCCGGCGGCGGAACGATAATTTTTTCCGGTATTCCGACTACTTCTCTTACCTCATCAACTATTAAACCAATTGAAGTATTATTTACTTCTACCACCACAATACAGCTCTTATCCGTATATGGCACAGTTTCCAAACCGAAACGCATTCGAATTTCAACCACCGGAATAATATTTCCGCGAATGTTAATAATGCCTTTTATATAGTCAGCAATATTCGGTACCTGCGTAACGCCCTGAATACCGATAATTTCAACAACATATTTTATTTCGATGACATAATTTTCTTCATTAATTTTAAAAGCCAGATATCTGTCTTTTTGGAAATCATCATCGAGAAGTTCATCATTTATATTTGCTATTTTATCTTGTTCCATTGTCTTTTCTTCCGAATTTTATAATACAATTCCAATTTGTGCCATATCAATTAGTCCTTCTATATCTAAAATCAACCCGATACTGCTATCGCTCATAACCATACAGCCGGTAATTCCGGGTACTTTACCGATATACGACGAAAGTCCCTTAACAACTGCCTGTTGCTGTCCGACAATATCGTCAACGAAAATACAGACTTTTCGTCCCTTTGCTTCAATTACAAGCAAAATGCCATCTTCGAGATTAACAAGCGAATCTTGAATTCCAAATACTTCGTGCAGGCGAATTACAGTTAATATTTCATTTCTGATTTTCACTACTTCAAGTCCGTCCATTGTCATATTAATCATTTCTTTGCGAGGACGGAACGACTCTCTAAGCGACAAAATAGGCAACGCATAGTAACAATTTGCAACTCGTGTAACCATTGATTCCATAATTGCCAACGTCAACGGAATGCGAAACGTAATTTTCGTTCCTTTGCCATAGGCGGATGCTACATCGACACTGCCGCGTAATTTTTCGATATTTTTCTTTACAACGTCCATGCCGACGCCACGTCCGGAAATATCTGTTACCTTTTTCGCAGTAGAGAATCCAGGGTCGAAGATCATACCGAATACTTCACGATCAGGAATCAATTCCGGTGCCATTTTCAGCATACCTTTTTCTTCGGCTTTTTTCAACACTGCTTCGCGGTTAATTCCGTTACCGTCATCTTCTACGCTTATAAGTATTTCGTTTCCTTCGTATCTTGCTCCGAGAATAACCTTGCCGACAGGATTTTTACCGCGACTTACGCGTGTTGCTTCGTCTTCGACGCCATGATCTACCGAATTTCTCAAAATGTGGATAAGCGGATCGGAAATTTCGTCAATAACGTTTTTATCCATTTCGATATGCTCGCCAAACACAACCAAATCAATGTGCTTATTCATTTTTAGCGAAACATCACGTACCAAACGTTTCATCTTGTTAAATGTTCCATCAAGCGGCATCATTCGAATCGACATTGAAATTTCTTGCAGCTCGCGAGAAATCTTATTTAGTTGGTTCGCAGATTTATTGAACATCGGCAATTCGAGTTCTTTCAAATCCGGACTATTTACAACCATTGATTCAGCAGTGATTAATTCACCAACTAAAGCAAACAACTTATCTATTTTCGCAGTATCAACGCGAATATCCTTTTTTTGGTGAACCTGCATACTTGGCGGCGTGTTCGGGGATTTCGATGCCTGAGCTTTTGCCGGTTCGGGCGCCACAGGGACAGCGGGTGCAGGTGTAGCAACCGGAGCAGATGCCGGTGTAGGTGCCACAGGCACAGCAGGTGCAGGTGTAGCAACCGGAGCAGATGCCGGTGTAGGCGCCACAGGCACAGTGAGTGCAGGTGTAGCAACCGGAGCAGGCGCCTCGGCAGGAGGCGTATCCAGATTAATTTCCGGCGGTGCCGACGGAGCTGCGGATGCAGTATTTTTATTTACGTCTGCATTATTCTCGCCACTTTCGATGCCATCAAGTCTCGCTCTTATCATCTCAGTATTGCTAAGCAATATTGTAATGATATTTGCATCCAAATCAAGAGACTTGTTACGCACGCAGTCAAGAATTGTCTCGACCTCCATGCTAATTTCTTCAATTTCGCTAAATCCCATAAAACCGGAATTTCCCTTCAGGCTGTGCACAGCCCCAAAAGTTTCGCCAACCATTGCAGCATTATCCGGTTCTTTTTCGAGTTTCATCAAGTTTTTATCGATAATCTCGAGCAAATCCGCAGCACCTGCAAGATACTGATTCATCATATCATCAGAAATAAATGCCGACATATCTATATCTTCTTCCGATTGCGGAGCTGCTTCTGCAGCCGGAGTCGGATCCGGGGTTGGATCCGAAGCCGGAGCCATAGGTGCAGCCGGTGGTGGTGGAGGCACAGGAGCAGGCGTAGCCGGAATTTCCGCAACCGATGCTTCGCCGTTTTTCTGTACTTGCACAATCATGTCGCGAATAACGGCAACCATATCTTCTGATGCCGCCGCTCCACTTTTATCTGTATGTTCCGTACTAACTTTCTGAAGCAAATCACGCAGAAAATCAAAGACTTGATATACAACTGTAATCGTATCTTCAGATTGTGGTTTTTCTTGTTTTCGAATTATATCGAGGAGTGTTTCTGCTTCATGAGTAACTTTATTTATTACGGTCATTTCGTAAAATCCGGAAAGACCTTTTATCGTATGAAACACCCTGAATATCGCGTTTACGTGTTCAGAATTTCCTTCCTCACGTAATAATTCTACAATTGGTTCGTTTGTGTCGAGAGAGTCAAACGCCTCCGAAACAAAACTTCGCAACATCTCTTCTGCATCCGCATCTAAAACTTGATTACCGACATTGTCCATATGTTTTTTTGCTCTATTTGTTTGATATGTAACTCACTTAAACCAGTATCGGTGCCATCGCTTCCATGATTTTCTGCAAACCGAACTGTTTGTCAACTTTTATGTTTATAAATATACTACTTTATCGTCAAAAAAAAAAATTTATTTATTGTTTTTCAACAATATTTATATAAAATTAGATGTATATTTATAAGTATGCAATTTTTTTTTGTCAAATAATATTTATATTTTTGTACTTTCAAGTAGAATATTATTTAAACCTGATTATATATAATTACATCGGAACAAAAATGCCACAGCAGAAACACGACAACCTTTATAATATCGCTCTAAAAGACTTCATGGGCGTAACAGACAAGGAAACACTTTTAATTCTTTGCGACGAACCGCTTAGAGAAATCGGAATCGCATTATTCGATCAAGGAAAGAAATTAGCAAAGGATGCCTATTATCTTGAAATTAAGCCGATGGAAGTCAATGGACA
>JAQUZU010000202.1 GCA_028691175.1 Candidatus Kapaibacterium sp.
AAATTCTTTGCGGCGTGTAGCGCAGCCCGGTAGCGCACTACTTTGGGGTAGTAGGGGTCGTGGGTTCAAATCCCGCCACGCCGACACAATTAAAGCCTTCAAGCATTTAACTTGAAGGCTTTAATATTATGTTTAAGCTTCTTTTTTCGGTGCCTTACCATATTTCCTGTAGTAGAAATATAGTGCAATTGCCGAAATAATGCCGACACCAAGGAAAATATACCAGATTGTATATGGGTGGTATGTGTCCCAGAGCAGGTTGCGAATTTGCATTTCACTCATTTCAAAGTTGTTGCGCATATATTGCAGAGAGGTTTTCGGGCTGATATCGAGAGCAAATTTATCGTTCAGGTATCTGCTGGCAAGTGCGGCCCGCTCGCCGAAATTATTATACAGCCAGCCGCCGAGCAACGAACCGCCACCTAGTCCGATTGCAAAAGAAATATTCAGGAAACTCAAGTGTGTTCCGCGGTCATTTTCGCCGGCAAGCGACTCGATATAGGCAGTGAAATTCGGGTTTGTGATCATTTCGCCCAAAGTATAAATCGCGATTCCGATAATAAAATAAAGTCCGTTATAAGAATTTCCGCAGAATACCAGACCTACAGTCGAAAAGCAAATACCGATAGTTAGCGATTTTAGCGGCATTTGATTGCGCATCATCCAGCCAAAAACAGACACAAGTGCAACAATCATAATCGTATTAAGTGCGTAGAGCCATTCGTAAGAAATCATCGTGCCGAGCTGCGTATCTATCAGAAAAGCACGCGGTATGCTTAGAGCACTAACTATTGCAGAGGTATCGACCCAGTCATAAATAAAGTTTGGCAATGTCTCGTAAAACTGCATGTAAATAATTGTGAAACCGCTCATAATTATGAGGAAAAGAATAACCTGCGGGCGGAATAATTTCTTCCAATAATGAATTTTGTCGGTCATTCGTTCTTCTTTTATAAAGATTCTTTTCTCGTCATAAAGAAAAAAGATGCAGAGAAAATTCAGTAACGCAACTGCCGCACTCGCCAGAAAGATATAGTTCCAGCCATATGTTTTGATGAAATTCGAGAATGGAATTGCCATTAAAACGGCCAGATTAAACAACATAAAATATATGCTCCAGCCGAAAGTGTGATTTGATTTGCCGAGACTGTGCGACATCGCTCCCTGCAAACTCGGCTTGAAAAGTCCGGAACCTACTCCGAGAATAACCGCACCGATTAAAAATGGCTCGAAAACTCGTTGCGTACCGAGCACCCAATAGCCCAAAAAGACCAAGACAAATGATGTCAGCATTGTAATTTTATAGCCGAACCGGTCGGAGAAATATCCGGCAATCAGCGGAACAAGTCGTTGTGCAAGAGCCCAAACGAAGAAAATAATCCCTTTTAGAGTATGATCCCATTGAAGTCCGCCGGGTACATCTTTTTGTGCAATATAAATCGACATCTGAAGAACTATGTTTTGATATGCAAAAATTTCCAGCATCTGCAAAAAATTCAATATCCAGAAAGAACTTTTATATCCTGAGAATTTAGAAAAAAAACTTGTCATGTAAGCCCTTCATTTGTGTAAGCAGTCGTATCTAATATCATTATTTCTCCGCTTAAACGAAAAAAAATACTTAGTATTGTATAAATTGCAGAAATAATGTGCCGAAAATTCGAAAAAATATCGTAATTTTGCCGTACAGTATAAAGAGAAATATTTGGAAATTATAAAGTAGTTATGAATTTATCTGCTATCTCAAAGTTATGCACGGCAATAGCTGTGCTTATTTTTGCAAATTTAGCTGTTACAAGCAACGATACAATAAAAAATAACGCTCGTGCGGACATGCGTTTGTCCGGCAACGACAGTCTAAAGAGTATTTTGGCTTTGCAGGGGAATATTAACGCGGTTTTGAATGATAAAGAATTGCGCAACGCGAAGTATGGGCTTTGCGTTTATTCGCTTACAAGCAAGAAATCGATTTATCAAAAGAGTTCAAAATCACTTCTCACGCCTGCGTCGAATACGAAACTGTTCACTTCGTTTGCCGCACTGAATTATCTCGGCGAGCATTTCAATCTGCGGAGTTCGGTTTATTGCAATCGCGACGCAATTAAGGATGGCGTCCTCGATGGGAATATCTATATTTACGGACGTGGGGACATCAACCTTTCGACCGCGGATATCGAAGATTTGGCACAGCAAATCAAAAATTACGGTATAAAAAAAATAAAAGGTCATGTCTGTGCGGACGAGTCTTTCTTTGATAAAGATTACTATCGTCGTTCATATAGCGGCGATAATGAAGAGGTAGAACCTACCGGACCGATTTATCCGCTGACTGTTGAAAAAAATCTGATTAATGTTTTGGTGAAGGCGAGTGCGCGTACGGGAGTTGCAGCGAATGTGCAAATAATTCCGTCGTCATCGTCGTTTGTAGTTCGAAATCTTACGCGTGTAGGAAATCTCGGCAAGAAAAACCCGAACGGCAGCACAATCAAAGTAAGTATAAAAACGGAGAGCAACAAAACATATATTACGGTTTCCGGCGTAATTTCTCCGAACAAAACCGGCTATTACAGTTATTTTAACAC
>JAQUZU010000203.1 GCA_028691175.1 Candidatus Kapaibacterium sp.
TTGACCCGGTATTGGTTCGAGCGCTATTTATTGCACTATTATTTGGCAGCGGAGTCAGCGTTATCATATACCTCGTGCTCTGGTTAATTGTACCAAAGCAGCCGGCTATTCCGGTTACACAAACAGAGCCGCATGAAGTTGACATCTGTATTAACGAACCAATATCGCAAGACGAAAGCGAACACCGCTCACGTCGTCGCAATATTTTTGGTATCGTACTGATATGCTCGGGACTTCTCTTGCTCGCAGATAGTGTATTTGATACACTTTGTTTCTCTGATTGGTGGCCACTTCTTCTTATAGCAGTCGGCATATATTTTCTGTTTGGCACAATTAATTTGCGCAAAGGAGGCAATAATGAATAGTCAAAATACATCTTTCCGAGGACGTAGACCTCTCTTCTGGGGCAGCCTATTGATTACTCTCGGCGTCGGCTTTTTGCTCGAGCGGTACGGCATTTACGATTTCGACAGCATTTATATCAGTTCGCTGATTGCAATTTTACTGATAATAATCGGCGTCGGTTTCCTTAGCATTCCTAATGTAGCAAAGCAAACCATGACTGTGCTATCGGGCATATTGATTGCAGTTTTCATGCTCAGCGTAGGCTTTAGCGTTAAGCCGATTGAACGAGTTACGAAAACTTTTTCTCACTATGAGAAGAAAGTTCGCCAATCTAAGTCGCTTGACTATAATTATTTAGGAGACTCCTCGAGTATTATGATCCGCTCGCAAGAAAACTGCGACCTGACGATTATGTCAATCTCGACGCACTCGCTACAATATGTATCAAGAATTTTTATACCATATATTTTCGAACGCACATCTCCGGATTCAGTATCGAACATGTCGTTTTCACTTTATCCGGATGTCGGTCCGCTTGATGACGATCGCGAACTCTCCGGCAGGCTTCAACTAAACGACTCAACAGTCTGGGCAATAAATTTCTCTTCCGAGGACGGAAAATTGGAGGCAAACCTCTCGAAGTTCCGTCTATCAAATGTTCACTTTGACGTTGGCGAAGCCGATGCCCGCATCATACTCGGCAACAAACCACAACGTGGCGATATTCTTTTGGAATCAAACGACGCGGACATTAATCTTACTATTCCGAACAGTTCATATTGCGAACTGATTACAAACTCCTGCTCTCGCAATGAGGCCTGCATGATTCCTCCGGAATTTATAAAAAAGAGTCCGGGCTTCTATGTTGCAGGCGATTCCACTACTGCAAAATCTCGCTATTTCATCACAATTTCCGGTACGTATTCGAAATTGCAGATCAATTTGATTCCGCAATAAATTTTCTCTCTATTTAAAGGAAAAGCCCGTTGAATTAATTTCAGCGGGCTTATATTTTTAGTCTTTGATGCCTTTTCTCACTAAGAGTTACTTAGTCTTCTTCTTATGACGATTCTTACGCAGACATTTTTTTCTTTTGTGAGTTGACATCTTATGACGTTTTCTTTTTTTACCACAAGGCATATCGTATCCTCCCTTCGTAATATAAATTATAAATTTCTTTTCGTTGTATTAATTTATTCAGCCGAGTTATTCGGATGATTTTTCAATTCTTCGTTTACTTTATGCAAGAATTCCGGTGATGGTTTAAATACCGGAACAAAACGTTTTTCGAGTGGCACCTGCTCTCCTGATTTCGGATTTCTAGCCATTCTTGGTTTGCGGCTTTTATGTTTAAATACGCCGAACCCTCTTAGTTCAATTCTTTTGCCGGTAGATATAGCTGTTACAATGCTTGCGAAGACCCCATCCACAACGGCTTTAGTCTCGATTTTGGTCAGTCCAGTTGCTTTTGCTATTTCATCTACAATATCTGCTTTTGTCATATTTGTACCGCCGATATATTATAAACACTCATTTGCGAATTTTTTGGAAAACAAATTTACGAAATAATTCATTTAATACAAAGGATTTACGCAATTTTTTTCCACATTTACTAATTTTTTTTAGTTTGCATTCTTTTCAAAAGAATTTTTCAGATAATGCAATAATCCGAAAACATGTTCGTCGTTAATCTTGTATTACAAAGGAATTTTAGCAAGGAATGCCTCATATTAATATGTGGAGGTGTGCTATGACAATAGACAACGCTACCCGAATCAAAAACACTTCAGAGGTAATGCAGAACATGACTGTCCAGAACGAAATCCAAAAGGAAATCTTGAAGGACACAGTTGGTGCACATAGCCTTCCGAAGCAGTTAATTACTTTGATTTCCTCAAATCAACCGCAGCAGTCCATTCAAGAGACGGCAAAGAATCAAATCTCGCGTGGCTTTCTGGACGTTAAAGTATAGTATGAAGGGCAATCGATTTCTCGGCTGCCCTTTAATTTTATCCGCGAACCGGACGCCCGACACAGTGATATTCAAATCCCAAGTTCTCCATTTCGGACGGTTCAAAAAGGTTTCTGCCGTCAAAAATTATATTTGTACTGAGTTTGCTCTTAATCAACTCAAAATCAGGGCTTCTAAACTGACTCCACTCGGTAACTATTACCAGCAAATCTGCACCATCAAGGCAGTCATATTGTGTCATGCAATATTCGATTTTATCGC
>JAQUZU010000055.1:0-3994 GCA_028691175.1 Candidatus Kapaibacterium sp.
TCTGTTTGTGTAACCGGAATAGCCGGCTGCTTTGGTACAATTAACCAGAGCACGAGGTATATGATAACGCTGACTCCGCTGCCAAATAATAGTGCAATAAATAGCGCTCGAACCAATACCGGGTCAATTGCAAAATATTCGGCGATTCCGCCTGCAACTCCGGCGATCAGTTTCTTTGAGGTCGATCTGTATAAAGTGCGTTCCATGTCTAAAACCTTTTGAATTTATTATAATTTTACTCTTGATTTAGCATACGCATGTTGGAAATAATTGTTTCAAAAAATAATTAATAAAATACTTGGCAATATCGAGAAAATTAAGTAAATTGTATTCCATGAGAAGTAAAACATTAACAGCCGGAACATTCTTGTCTCTAAAGGGGACAATACGGGGCAATTCCTTCATCTCGGTGAAAGTATGCCTCAAGGGCTTATTATCTACTATTTATTATCGGGGAGGCTCGGACATTGTTCGTGCCCGGGTTTAGTGCCAAATATAAAGCGAAGGCAGAGTTTTTACCTAATAGGAAATCGCCGTAGGAGAAAAAGTTTATTTTCTGATTAGAATTAAACCGCCTCTTCGCCACAATTCGCATCTTGATTGAACAATCCATCAAATTATTAAACCCGTAGCCTACCATAGAGCAAATGGCTCTTACACGCACCAAAACATCTCTATCTATATATAATAACTAAATTTTACACATTTTTTCGGAGAGAATTATGGCAATGGAAAAATATTCCGCAAAATACCACGTACCCGCAGATGCTGCGTTGGACGTATTAAGAAAACACATGTTAGTAGACGGATTCGATTTCGTGCTCGACTATGATAAAAGTAGTGGTAGCAGAATTGTCGACAAAAGAAACGGCAAGTCATACCTCGATTTCTTTACTTTTTTTGCTTCTGCACCGCTCGGTATGAACCATCCCAAAATGCTTGAAGAAAACTTCATAAATTACCTCGGGCGTGTATCTGTCAATAAACCGTCTAACAGCGATATATATACAGAAGGAATGGCAACATTCGTAAATACATTCTTCAAAATTGCCGTGCCGGACTATTTCGTGCATTCGTTCTATGTTTCGGGCGGGGCACTCGCAGTAGAAAATGCACTGAAAACTGCAATCGACTGGAAAGTACGCAAAAATATGCGAAAGGGAATTGCGGGCGAAAAAGGAACGCGAATCCTGCACTTTAAGCAAGCATTCCACGGAAGAACCGGATACACAATGTCGCTGACAAATACCGATCCGATTAAGATTGCGTACTATCCGAAATTCGAATGGCCTCGCGTTACAAATCCGCACATGACGTTCCCAATGAACGAGGAAAATACCGCGAAGACAATCGCACTCGAAAAGCAATCAATCGCAGAAATCAAGCAGGCATTTATCGACTATAAAGACGATATCGCCGCAATAATTATCGAACCAATACAGGCAGAAGGCGGAGACCACCACTTCAGAAACGAATTTATGCATTCATTGCGCGAAATCGCGGACGAAAACGAAGCCTTGTTAATTTTTGACGAAGTTCAGACAGGCGGAGGCTTGAGCGGTACGTTCTGGTGCCATGAGCAATTCGGCGTGATACCGGATATTATTTCTTTCGGAAAGAAAATGCAGGTCTGTGGCGTGCTCGCAACCTCGCGAATCGATGATATTGACGATAACGTATTCCATACATCGAGCAGAATTAACTCGACTTGGGGCGGAAATTATGCGGATATGATCCGTGCAACGAAGTTCTTGGAAATTATCGAAGAGGAAAATCTCCTGCAAAACGTGCGAAACTTGAGTGTACCATTTAGCGACTATATTCGCAAACTTGTCGAAAAATTCCCTGAAAAACTAAGCAATCCGCGCGGTCGCGGACTGATTACGGCGTTTGATTTCGATACAAAAGCGAATCGGAACGAGTTTATCAAACGTTGCTGGGACTATCAATTGATAGTGCTCTCATGCGGTGAACGCTCGATTCGTTTCCGTCCGTCGCTCAATATTTGCCGTGAGGAAGTCGATGACGGCTTCGAAATAATGAACAAAGTCATGAAAACAATGTAAGGCAAACTATAAAGATAATAATCGGGGAGGACGGCATTTTGTGTCGTCCTTCACTTTTTTGGGGTACGTGAAGCCTGGTTTTGTTTTCACCGAAAAAATTCGTAATTTTGTTGTTTTGAAAATATATTGAGCAATACAATGAAAAAGCAAAACGGCATTATTGCCATTATAGTTTTTGTTCTGACCACAGTTATATTCTTCTGGGACGTGCTGATGGGCAACGCGTTCTTTTGGGAGGATATCGTTCGATTTGTCTATCCGCTGCAAGACTTTGCCGCGAGTGCCTCTGCAAATGGTGATATTCCGTTTTGGAATCCGTTTGCTTTTTCCGGAATGCCGTTCTTAGGCGATTTGCAGGTTGGGTTTTTCTATCCGCTGAATCGTCTCTTGCATTCTTTTATCTCCGGAGGCGAACTCAGTTTTTCTGCTCTGCAGATGATTATCATCTTTCATTTTCTGCTTGCACAATGCACTTTTTATGCTCTTGCCCGCAGGCTCGAAATTAGCCATATCGGCGGAATTATCGGAGCCATTGCCTATGCATTTTCACTTATTATGGTATGCCATTCGATTCACCCGATGATTGTCGCACACCTCGCTTGGTTCCCGTTGGTCGTTTTGTTCTTTGTTGGAGCATTGTGTGGAAAATACGATAAAAATCTCCGATTCAGATGTGCACTTGCCGCCGGATTGATTTATGGTGTCTCGATGCTGTCCGGACATACGCAAATGTCGCTGTATGAAGGACTTATATTGTTTCTGATTTTCGCTTGGAGTTTATTCGTAGATATAAAAGATAAACGTATTGAAATAAATGCAGGGAATATTTTGACGACCTGCGTTTGTGCGGCTTTGCCGATTATCATCGCCGCCGGAATATTTATGATTCAATATTTGCCGACGAACGAACTCGTTAAGCATTCGAAGCGAAGCGATAGTTCATACGAATTTGTTACGCAAGGCTCGCTCGAAGTGTCGCAGGCATTTACCGCAATGTGCCCGCGTATGTTCGGCAGTGTGAACGGCGAGGACGACGTTAAAGTTCCGTATTTTATGCCGGGACAGGGGCAGTTTAACTATTGGGAAACTTCATTCTATTTCGGTGTTTCGACTCTTGCGCTTGCATGCGTCGGGTTTGTGGCGTTCCGCCGTAAGCGGTTGGTGCAGTTGCTTCTCGGTCTGGCGGTTTTCGGATTTTTGTTTTCGCTCGGCTCGAACACTTTCGTTTTCGATATATTCTATAATTTGCCGTTTTTTGGGTTGTTCCGTAATCCGGGACGTATGATGTTTGTCGTAGTTTTTGCGGCATCGCTTTTAGCGGGATACGGGGTAGATGCACTTATAACAAAAAAAGAAAATCAAAAAACTCTATATATAGTTCTTGGAATATTGGTCGCCGTAGTGCTGATTGGCGCGTTCGGGTTGTTTGGCTCGCTTGCAAATGTGCCGGAAGAGTTCGCTGACGACTACACTGCTCAGGGATTGATTGCTTCGGTATTTGTGATTTTAACTGCCTGTGTTGCATTTGCATTATCGAAAATAAAACTTCCGATGGCGATGAATTTTGCCGGAGCAGCATTGGCAATTATTGTTTTTGCCGATTTATATGTTGCCGGTGCGGATTTTAACAAATCGTCTGCCGAGCCTATGCCGCAAGTTACTGTAAGCCCTGAACTTGAAAAAATACTAAAACCGCACGCTCCGGGGAATGTCTTCCGTGTGAAAACCCGTCTGTATGATGCCGCAGGGCACACAATTGGTAAGGCGATGGAAGATAATGCCGGAATGGTCTCCGAATTAATGCTTGTCGAGGGATATAACCCGTTGCAACTTGAGCGTATGAACCCGCCTGCGAATGAAAATTTGATAAATGACATGCGAAATGTCCGATATTCGCTCGAAATTGATACTTTGCATCGTCAACTTGC
>JAQUZU010000055.1:4094-11556 GCA_028691175.1 Candidatus Kapaibacterium sp.
CGACATCAAGTGGTTAAAGTGGCTCTCGGGCTTGCCAAAGTCGATATCGTAACCGATAAATTGAAGGAAAGTCGCGACTTTGTAGAGCAAAAAGTTGCCGAAGGACGCATTGTTTACGGCATTACTACGGGTTTTGGCTCGAACGTGGATAAACGTATTGCGGCAGATGACGCAGCGGCTTTACAGGTAAATCTTTTGCGATCGCACGCTTGTGGCGCCGGAAAATTTTTCTCGACTGATGTATCTCGTGCAATTATGGTTATCCGTCTGAATACCCTGCTGAAAGGCTTCTCCGGTATTCGCGAGCAGACAGTACGCCAACTTGAGTTCCTAATCAATAACGGTATTACTCCGCTGATTCCGGAGCAAGGTTCTGTCGGTGCGAGTGGCGATCTTTGCCCACTGTCGCACATGGCTCTTCCGCTTATCGGCGAGGGCGAAATTGAATATAACGGCAAGCAATATGCGACTGCGGACTTCCTCCAAACGGAGGAGGCAAGCAAAATCGGCTTCAAACCTGTTTCTCTAAGTTATAAAGAGGGACTTGCTCTCAATAACGGTACAACCGTTATGACTGCCGTTGCAACAATGGCACTTGAAAAAGCCGAACGCCTCTTCCGGGTTTCTATGCTCTCGACTGCATTGCTTTTCGAGGCTCTTGGCGCACGTACCGATGCGTTCGCTTTCGCGAAAATACATCAGGCACGCAATCATTCCGGGCAAATCAAAACTGCAGAATATCTTACCAAACTGCTTAGCGGATCGAAGTGCGTAGGAATTACGCAGCAAAGCATCATCAGTCATGTTTTGAAAAATAATCTCGTAAAGAATTCATTCGTTATTGAAGAATTGAAAAAAATTGACGCGGTAAAAGAAGCAGACAAGCAGGAGCAAATCTCCGATAAAATTCTCAACACTCTTCGTGCAAACGATGAACATAGTGCAGCTGATATTCTTGCATTTGCAAAGAAAAAATGGAAACCGCAGGATTCGTATTCGATTCGCTGTGCACCACAAGTTTTCGGGGCGTCTCTTGCCGCTATTGAGCATGTTCGCTCAATAGTTGATGGCGAACTTAATGCTGCATGCGACAATCCGCTTATCTTTGCTTCAGACGACAAGGCGATTTCCGGCGGAAACTTCCACGGTCAGCCAATCGCTCTTGTAATGGATTATTTGAAACTTGCCGTTAGCGAAATCGGCAACATAACTGAGCGCCAGATTTGCAAATTGGTGGACAGTGCTACAAACGACTGTCTTCCGTCGTTCCTCGTTGGTAATTCCGGGCTTAATTCCGGTCTAATGATTGTACAATATGCCGCTGCAGCTATCGCCAGCGAAAATAAAGTATTGGTTCATCCGGCAAGTGCGGATTCTATTCCGACATGTGAAAACACCGAAGACCATGTCAGCATGGGTACGACTGCTGCTCGTCAGGCTCTCGAAATCGCCGGCAATGTAGAGAAAATCAATGCAATTGCAATTATGGTCGGTCTATATGCAATGTCTCTGCGCCTCGAGCAGTTTGCTTCAGTAAAAATGGCGAGCACACCTGCAGAAGTAATGGCACGCCCGACGGCAGAGTTCTATGCTGCAATCAAGCAAACCAGCCCGATTTATGACGAAGCTCACGGCTTCCTGAAAGTTGACCGCTTCCTTGCTCCGGAAATTCGTGCATTGTGCGACCGTCTGCCCGAATTCGAAAAAATTGCAGAGAAGTATTTAGGTTGATGTTCAGTGTTTGATATTGAATTATAATAGAGACGCACGAACGTGCGTCTCTTTTTAAACTATGCGGAAACACATTTAAAGATAATTATGGAAAAAATACAAATTGGCACAATCAGTGCCGTCAAAGGATTAGACGGAAGCGTAATTCTTTCCGATGTTCCGCGAAATCTCGTGATTCCGGAGGGCGGAGTGGCTGTATATATCGGCTATTCTGCGAACTTTGCGAAGAAATTCACTCTTGCAAAATGGGTGAAACTTCCGAATCATGCTATGCTGAGACTTGACGAAATTACATCTCCGGAGGCAGCTCTCGAATATAAAGAACAGGGAGTTTTTGTCGAAAAATCTGTCCTTAAAAAGCAAAAAGCACGCTTTGTTGGTGAATTCCTCGGATATGAAGCTCTCGATGCCGCAACCGGAAAAAGTATCGGAAAAATCACTGACGTATGGGAATTTCCGGCGAGCGATATTTGGATAATTTCCGGTGACGGCACGGACTATACTGTTCCGGCAGTAGAGGAATTTATATCCGATTTGGACGATGATTCGCGCACTTTCCGTGTCAAAATTATCGACGGAATGAGAGATCTGAATAAAGAAGAGTAGATAATGATTATGCAGGAAACAGAAATTAAAAATGTGGCGGAGCCGGCACTCCGAATTGATATCGTTACCGGGTTTTCGGACATGTTCGACTCGGTTTTTGGTGCAAGTATTATTAAAATTGCTCAGGAAAAAGGACTTGTAAAAATTGTTTGCCATAATCTCCACGACTATGCGGACGACAAATACCGGCATATTGACGATACTGTTTTCGGCGGTGGTGCGGGCATGCTCATTAAATGTGCTCCGGTTTTCAAGTGTATCGAGGCTTTGCAGGCAGAGCGACATTACGACGAAATAATTTACGTAACTGCCGACGGCGAGCGCATTACGCAGACTGCTGTCAATCGGCTGTCCATGCTCGGAAATATAATTATAATTTGCGGACATTTCAAAGGCATAGATCAGCGAATCCGCGATCATTTCGTTACGCTCGAACTTTCGCTTGGCGACTTTGTCCTTTCCGGCGGCGAACTTCCCGCGATGGTGCTTGTTGATTCGATTGTCCGGCTTATCCCCGGCGTTCTCGGAGATATCGAAAGCGGACTTGAGGATTCGTTTATGAATGGGGTTCTTGAGGCTCCGAATTATACTAAACCTGCGGATTTTCGCGGAATGAAAGTTCCCGACGTTCTTCTGTCCGGCAATCATGCCGAAATTCGCAAGTGGCGCGAACAGCAGGAAGAACTCAAAACCGCACAACGTCGTCCGGATCTGTTTGAAGAATAAAATCCTGCACGGCAACTCAGAGCAAATACTTGAGAAATAATATGTTTAAGGTGAGTAGGGAGGACAACATAATTGCCATCCTCCGTTATTGATTTATTTTAGTCTGCGTACAACTTTTTTGAAAACTTCGCCGCGGTGTTCGTAGCTGTTAAACCAGTCGAACGATTTGCATGCCGGAGTGAATAGCACGATGTCGCCGTCTTCGGCTTGCTTGCGGGCTTTCTCGACCGCTTCTTCCATGCTGTCTGCTTTTTCTATGCGTACAACATGTGCGAAATGATTGAATATTGCGTCTGCTTCCTCGCCGATTGCAACAATGGATTTTACATTCCGGCGGACTAATTCGTCGAGAGCCGAATAGTCGTTATTGTCGCCACGCCCGCCGGCAATCCATACAAGCGGTTTTTTGTAACTCGATAAAGCATACCAGGTTGCGTTAATGTTTGTGGCTTTGGAGTCATTTACATAATCAATTCCGTCCAGTGCGCGGACAAACTCAAGGCGATGTTCTACGCCTTCGAATGCCATCAAGCTGTCGCGAATATTTTCGTTTGAAATTTCGAATACTCTTGCCGCCAGTGCCGCCGCCATAGAATTATATGCGTTATGAGTTCCGGGTAGTAAAATTTCATTTAATTCCATGATTTTCTCCTCCTTTGCTGTTGGTGAAAGTTTTATGCACATCGACCCGTTTCGATTGTAAACGCCTGATTCTTGCGGTGCCTGCATCGATAACTTATAAATTTCCCCCTTCGTATGTGCGTATTTTGTCGCAGTATTGTCGTCATCTGCATTTAGTAACAGGCAATCATTCGGCGTCATATTTTCGCCTACGCGGAATTTCACGTAGCGATAGTCCTCGAAAGTCTTGTGATAATACAAATGATCGGGCGTGATATTCAGGATAACTGCGAAATCCGGACGGAATTTGTCGATATGATCCAACTGGAAACTGCTTAACTCGGCAATAATGAAGTCGGTTGGCTTAATATTATCGACTAATTCGGAAATCGGTGTGCCAATATTTCCTGCACTGTGAGCCGTCTTGCAGGCACGATTAAACATGTACGTGATTAGCGTTGTGGTAGTCGTTTTGCCGTTTGTACCCGTAACAGCGATGAGCGGATTATTCGGAATAAAACTTCGTCCGAACTCTAATTCACTGATAATCGGAATATTGCGTTCGCGTGCTGCTTCGAATAACGGAATCCCGCGCGGTACTCCGGGCGACGTAATAATGCAGTCCGTCCCCGCGAGTGCTTCCAAAGTATTGCCTCCAAATTCATGCTCAATACCGAGCGCATCCATTTCGGCAATAACCTCGGCAAAATCTTTTGCAGGCTTACTTTCGCTCAAAAAAACGTCGAAGCCCTTGCGTTTTGCTAATTTGGCGGCAGCAATCCCCGATTTTGCCGCACCGATAACAAGATATTTCATTTCTATTTCTCTATATGCTTTATGCTGTTTTTTTATGCATATATGACGAATCGGATTGTAATAATAGTGTATAAAAACGGAAAGAAAAACATGTTTAGTTATGAATAATTAGAAAAAAATTAATCAGAAAAAATGCGGCGTCACGTTTCGTAAAAAAATAAGCCGAAAATGTGGCCATCGTACCGCCCTTGACGCAGAATTTCGCTCCGAGCGACAAGATGATAAGCCATTATTGATTAGGATATTCGAGATAATTTCCGTAATTTTGCTGTTCGTGAAATAATAGTATACGGACAAAAACTTTTAATGAAAAAAGAAATAATTATTAATTCGGCTCTCAATGAAATGCGAATCGCTATCACAGAGGACGATCGCCTGGCGGAACTATTTATAGAATCACCTGATAACGAGCGCGTTGTAGGCAATATTTACTATGGTAAGGTAAGCAAGGTTATTCAGGGAATCAACGCGGCGTTTATCAATATCGGTTCGCGGCATGATGCGTTTCTGCATTTCTCGGATGTCGATGATTCGCTTGAAAATCTCTATACTGACGATGATGACGAGGAAGAAGAAAAACCCGCTCAGAAAAAGAAACAGAATTCCTCAAGCAACGAAAAAGCTGAGGCAGAAGTTGTCGAGACAGAAGACGATATAGAAAAACCGGCGGAAACCGCTGTGATTGCTAAAAACAAGTCGAACGCCGGAGATCAAAAAACGCACGCTACAAACGCAAAACTCCCGCATTTCCGTACGAAGCGTGCCGGTGAAATCGGTATTAAACTTGAGCCGGGACAGAACGTTGTCGTGCAAATTGTCCGCGAAGCCTATTCTACAAAAGGGGTTAGAGTTACTACCAGAATCGGTATGCCGGGACGTTATGTCGTCCTCTTGCCGTACGACAATATTATCGGTATCTCGAAGAAAATTAATATTCCGGCGGAGCGTCGGCGCTTGCGTTCGCTCGCACGGACTTACCTCCCGAAGGGTGTCGGCTGTATTATTCGAACTGCCAGTGCCGGAAAAAACGAAGAGGAACTCATCAAAGATTATCAGTCGCTTCTCGATAAATGGCAGATAATCCAAAAGAAAATCGAAAATGCTCAACGCCCCGGATTGGTCTATCAAGATGTCGAACTTGCTACCAGCGTGATTCGCGATCTCTTTACGGCGGACGTTTCCAGAGTTGCCGTCGATAGCAAAAAACTTTACAAAGATATTACGTCTTATCTTCGCGTGCAAGCACCGAAACTCGTTACGCGGGTCGAATATTTTAACGGAGTGGGGCATATTTTTAACTATTTCGGTATCGAAAAGGAACTCGAAAACACATACCAGCGAAAAGTCCTTCTTGCGAGTGGTGGCTCAATTGTAATCGATCAGACCGAGGCAATGTTTATAATCGATATTAACTCCGGACGCTCAATTCAGAACGAACAAGAACAAAACGCTCTGAAAACCGATCTCGAGGCTGTAGTTGAAATTGCACGTCAGATCCGTTTGCGCGATATGTCCGGAATGATCCTGATTGACTTCATCGACGTTATGAGCGAGGCAAACAAACGCAAAATTGTAATGGAAATGAAAAAAGAACTCCGTCGAGATCGTGCAAAAACTGTAGTTTATCCGCTTACTCAATTGTGCATTATGCAGATTACACGCCAACGCGTTAATCAGTATATTACCGATAAAATAACCGAAACATGCCCGATGTGCGATGGTCGCGGTAAAATTGCCTCGAAAGCTGTGCTTGTGAATTCAATCGAAGCGTGGCTACGTGGGTTCCGCGCGAAATCAAAAGAATTTAAATTGCGACTTGTCGTACATCCGACAATTGCAAATTATCTCATGGAGGGAACCATTAGCCGGATTCAGCGTCTGATGATAAAATATTTTGTCAAAATTAAAGTTCGCCAAAGCGATCAAATACACATCGACGAGTTTAAAATATATTCCGAAAAAACGGAGCAGGATATTACTCAGGACTATATATATAAAATATGAAAATGAAGTATAAAAGTCTCAGTTTACTTGGCTCGACCGGTTCAATCGGACGGCAAACCCTCGAAATCCTTGCGGATATTGCACCGGAAACCGAACTTGAATATCTGACATGCTATAACAATATCGATTTGCTCGAGCGGCAAGCCGTGCAGTATCACCCGAAACGCATTGTCGTTGGAAATGAAAAATCATACGCAGACTTTAAGCGTACTACCCGATTTACCGGTGAAATCCTTGCCGGAGATGAGGGAATTACCGCCGCCGCCACTTGTTCGGCGGACGTTGTGGTGAGTGCTCTTGTCGGATTTGCCGGAATTATGCCGACATACCATGCGGTCAAGGCGGGGAAGATAGTTGCTCTCAGTAACAAGGAATCTCTAGTTGCAGCCGGTGCGGTGATTACCGAACTTGCAAAGGAAACCGGTGCAAAACTTATGCCGGTCGATAGCGAACATAGTGCCGTTTTGCAGTCGCTGGTCGGCGAACAAAGTGAAAATATAGAAAAAATAATTCTGACTGCCTCCGGTGGTCCGTTCAGGAATTTGCCCGCAGAGAAATTCGAAAATATTACCGTCGAACAAGCACTTAATCACCCGAATTGGTCGATGGGAAACAAAATCACTGTCGATTCTGCCACCATGATGAATAAGGGATTTGAAATTATTGAAGCAATGTGGCTCTTCGACGTTCCGCCGGAGAAGATTGACGTGCTTATTCATCCGGAGAGCATAATTCATTCGATGGTGCAATATTCTGATGGGTCGGTGAAGGCACAACTCGGTTTGCCGGATATGCGTTTGCCGATTTGCTATGCACTGACTTATCCCGAGCGAACTCTTACGCATCTTTCGCGACTTGATTTGGCGGAAATTGCGATTTTGACGTTTTCGAAACCGGATCGGCAAAAATTTAAATGCCTCGACCTCGCACAGCGTGCTATGCAGCGCGGCGGAAATGC
>JAQUZU010000056.1:0-6302 GCA_028691175.1 Candidatus Kapaibacterium sp.
CGGATAATGAAAGAGATTGATGAGATTATGTAAAGAAAGGGCGCGTGGCGCAAGCAGCCGGAGTGGGAAATATTTCCTTCCGGAAATGATGATATTACAAAATATTTGAGTAATTTTGTATATAATATCGGGTTATTTCTTTGGTAGTATGTCTTAATTCATCATTTGCCAAGTATCTGAAAATAAGGATGTTCAATGGAAAAAGAAAATAAATTTAATTTATCTGAAAATTCCCAAGTAAGAACTTCTCGGGAGAACGAATCCGACGTTTCATCTTTAAATGCAAACGACAAACTATCAGTAGTGATTATCACACATGACGAAGAAAAGAACATAGAACGCTGCTTGCAGGCAGTTCTGCCGGTGGCGGACGAAATAATTGTGGTAGATTCGTATTCTACCGACCATACCGAAGAGATTTGCAAAAAATTCGATGTGCGTTTTTTCCGGCACGCATGGGAAGACTATTCATCACAGAAAAATTACGCGAACAGCTTAGCCAAATATAAATACATTCTGTCGTTAGATGCGGACGAAGCCTTATCAACCGAACTCGCCAATTCCATATCGGAAGAAAAAAAGCAGGGGTTTAATTACGATTGCTATGAATTTAACCGTTTAACATATTTTTGCGGCAAACCAATAAAACATTGCGGGTGGTATCCTGACAAGAAAATTCGGATATGGAATAAAACAAAAGCACAATGGCAGGGCGTTCTTCACGAGACATTACAATTTACGACTACTCCCAAAAAGCGAAATTTGAACGGCGATTTGCTTCATTACTCATATTATTCGATAAAAGGACACATTGACCAAATTAATTCTTTTAGCGAAACAGCAGCCATTGAAGCGGTAAAACGTGGCAAGAAATCCAACCTGCTTCACATTTTCCTGAATCCTCTGTGGAAATTTATAAGTTCTTATTTTCTGCACCTCGGCTTTTTAGATGGTTTTCCGGGCTTGGTAGTGTGTCTTAATTCATCATTTGCCAAGTATCTGAAATATTTAAAAATCAAGCAGTATAGTGAAATGTAGCAATCTGATTGCAAAAAGTTATCGCAGGTCGCTGTTTTAAGAAAGCAAGTTTTCGTTATCCTTTTAAAAAGTAATCAATCAGAAATTCTTGGTTCTTCTCAAAGTCAAATTTTTGCAGAGCATAATTATATCCGCAATCTCCCATTTCTTCGCGTTTCTTTTTATCTTTTAGCAGCGCGATCAGCGCATCGGCAAAAGCTTCAGTGTCGTTCCAAGGAATTAAAAAGCCATTTTTGTTATCTTCTATTAATTCCGGTATACTTGAAGTATTAAATGCGACAATCGGTTTTCGGGCTCTCATTGCTTCTGCCAAAACATAACCAAACCCTTCCCATTCAGATGTAAGAATAAAAATATCTGTTTGCTGTAGAAATTCGTGAGGATTATTTACAAATCCGGACATTTCAACATAATTTTCAAGATGATTATCGGCTATCTGTTTGCGAATTTTGTTTTTTAATTCACCATCTCCTCCAATTATAAAATGGCAATCGATGTTTTTATCGTGTAATTTTTTAGCAATCGATACCAATAAATCGTGCCTTTTTTGATACGATAATCGTCCGATAGTCCCAATAACCGGTGTATTATGTTCTTCTTTTATGTTTTCGAAACCATTGAAAGATATGCCGTTATATAAAACTATAATTTTTTCGGCCGGGAATAAATCATTGTTATTCAGCAGAATAGAACGTTTTGTAGCCTCCGAATTAGCAATAATATCCGTTATACATTTTCCGAACAGATAGCGATTCAGCATGCTGTTTTTTATTGGAATATCACTGCCTCGGCGATAGATAATTCTTTTTATTCCTGCTTTTTTTGCTGCACAAGCCGCTGTCTTTAAATCTTTTGAAAAGTTCATAACCAAGACATCAAATTTCTCGGCTTCGAAAAAACGATATATGCCATGGCGTTTAAAAGGGCTGAGAAAACTTAAATTGGAAATATTAAATGCTTTGGTTCGCAAGTTGTCGTTGTTTGCCCGTTTAAGTAATTCGCTGTCTATATTCGATACAACAACAATTTGATGACCTTTTTTTGCAAGTGCGTTGGCATTATCCAAATGCCATTTTTCGCCACCTCCCCAAACTTTAGCGCAATTAAAAAAGCATATTTTCATGTTAGTGATATTTATTGGTTTTTAATTATTTGTCGTGTTTTTTTAACTTTGAACGCAATTGTATTCGCAGAATTACACCGCGTTTACCTATTCATAAATCGGGCAATCAAGGCGGTAAAAGCGAAAATCAGCGCCGACACAAGAATTATGACCGCACCACTCGGCAGATCGAAAATAACGGAAAACACTATCCCGAAAAGCGCACCAAACAAGCCGAAAATAACAGATAATTTCGTCATGTCCGCGAAAGTACGGGCGACAAGTTTCGCAGTTGCGGCGGGAATAACAAGAAATGAAGCAATCAAAACTATGCCGACAAGCTTAATCGAAAGCACAATTACCATGCTGACCAGTGCGTTCAGCAGGTATTCGTCGCGCTTCGTTTTGACGCGATCCGCAGCGGCGAGTTCGGCATCGAAAGTACTGTAAGCCCAGCGTTTCCAACATCTTACAAGCGAGAAAAGCGTTACTGCCGCCATCACGGCGGAAGCAACAAGGTCATTCGTCCCTACCGCGAGAATCGACCCGAAAAGATACGAATACGCATCGGCGGCGAAATTTTCCTTCATCGCGAGGAAAACCACGCCCAGCGCTACGCTCACCGCGAAGAAAATCCCGATTGACGTGTCCTGCTCGAGTCGCGTTTTCTCCTTTACCCACGTAATCGCAAGCGACACAAGCAAAGTAAACGGCACCGCCACCGCGAGCGGCTCGACCGCGAGAAGCAGTCCGAGAGCCACTCCGCCGAAAGCCGCGTGCGCAAGCCCGTCGCCGAGGAAACTCATCTTTCGCTGCACTACGAATACACCCAACGCGCTGCCCATAAATGCTACGAGCAGTCCCGCAATCATTGCGCGGAGCATAAACGGCATCAGCAGAATATCAAGCATTTCGGTGCTCCATTTCGCCAATATGGCCGATATTTCCGAAGACGCCGCGAATAATTTCGTCCGTGAATGCCTTTGCCGGAACGTCATACGCATAGACGCGATGATTCAGCATCAGCACCTTGTCCGAGAGATTGAACGCAGTGTTCCGGTCGTGCGTGATAGTTAGGACGGTCGTGTGATTTTCGAGGCGGAATTTCGCGATAATCTCCTCGATGTCGTCAATGGCTTTCATGTCGATTCCGGTTGCCGGTTCGTCGAGGATTAAAATTTTCGGGCGGCGTGCAAATGCGCGTGCCAGAAATGTGCGCTGGAGTTCGCCACCGGAAAGTGCGGAAATTTGTGTATCGCAGAAGTCTTCAAGTCCGGTATCGCAAAGAATTTTCTCGACGGTCTCTGCCTCGGATTTCGTGATTTTCCAAGCCCATTCGCCACGCAAGCCGTTCGCGACAAGTTCGCGGACAGTAGCCGGAAAGTTGCGGTCGCTTGTCTTCAATTGCGGAACATAGCCGATATTTTTCGGTTGCAATGCTTCCGGATTTTGCCCGAAAATCTTAACTTCGCCGGTATAATTCGCATTCAGCCCGAGAATAATTTTCACAAGCGAAGTTTTGCCGGCACCGTTTGGTCCGACAATTGAAACATAATTGCCCTCCTCGACTGCGAAAGCTACATCTTCGAGTATCTGATTTCCGGCGATTTTATAACTGATTTGTTTGACTTCGAGCGCATAACTCACGATTATTTTCTCCTGATAATTCGTTTAATAAGCGCAAGTTCGGATTGATTAAAAAAGCCGAGCACCTTCAGCAAGCCGACGAAAATCGCCAACGTTGCAATTTTAATCAAAACATTTTCAAGCGAGACCTCGAAGACGGTCAGTTCCATTGCCGCAAAATACGTTGCGGCGGTCGCCACGGCGATAATTCCGACGCGTTTCCATTCATACTGCAACGGATAGACTTTCTGCGAATAGTAATATAAAATTCCTGCCGCGATAAAATAGCTCAGAAGCGTCGTCCAAGCGGCGACTTCGTAGCCGTAAATCGGGATTAGCGCGTAGTTTGCGGCAATATTCACCGCGCCGGCAATCAAAAGCGGAATCGGCAGATATTTCGTCGTCTTCGTAATTTGAATTCCCGCGGCGAACTGATTATACGCACCATTAAAGAAATATGCCAGCAGAATTATCGGAATAATGTTCATACCCGAATAATATTGCGGATTAATTACCCGCCCGCCGATCGACGGTAGCTGGACAAAGTCCGAGAGAAAAAGCGCCGCACCGATAAACACCACTCCCGCGGTAAGCGTAAAATATGTGAAAATCCGGCTGAAAAGCTGCTTTGCGTCGCTATCCTCGAAATGGCTGAGATAAAACGGCTTCCACGCATATTCAAAAAGCGAAACGAACAGCATCATCGGAATTCCGAGACGGTAATTTACGCTGTAAAGTCCCAGAGTTTCCGCGCCGCAGAGTTGCTTTACGATAATGCGGTCAGAGACCTGCAGGACAATCTGCGAAAGCGACGCCGGCAAAGTCGGAAAGCCGAATACAAACATATCTTTCAGTAGCTTGCGGTCGAATTCGAGACGCAGATTTTTGATTATCAGCGGCAAAAGCACGGCACAGCCGACGAGATTTGCGAGCAGTTGCGCCCAGATTACGCCCGCAATTCCGGTTTCCATCACCGTTATAAACAGCATATTCAGAGCGAATACCAGGCAGATTATCATAAATTTCGTATATGCGAATTTCTTCGCCCGGCGCGTCATTCGGAGCATTCCGTACGGAATGTACATGATAATATCGGTCAGCGGAATAAATGCCGATAGAATAAACAGGGTGGTCGCATCGCTCCCGGAATAAAAATCGCCCGCAATAAACGGAGACGCCGCCACCAAAAACAGTGTGCACAGCCCGCCCAGCAAAGTCATCGAGAGAAAACTATGCGAAAAAACTTTCTGCGTCCGGCGTTCGTCATCTTTTTTGAAAAAGCGGAAAAACGCCGACTCCATGCCGAAAGAATAAAATATCACAATCAGTGCGAAGTAGACGAAGACGTTATTGACTTCGCCTATTTCGCCCTTCGAAAGGAAATTCGTATAAATCGGGGTCAGCATAAACGTGATGAACCGTCCGAAGACGGTCATCAAACCGTATATGACGGTATCGCCCGCGAGGCTTTTCAGACGTCCCATTATTCGGTCAGGAGCCTCAAAATTTGTACTGCATTCGATGCCGCACCCTTGCGGACATTGTCGCCGCATACCCAGAGGTGCAGACCACGTTCTACGCTCGAATCGCGCCGAATTCTGCCGACAAAAACTTTATCCGAGCCTTCGCAAGTTTTTACTGTAGGATATTCGCCATCGGTAGTGCCGTTCATCACGACGATATTCGGGAATTTTCCGAGCACGTCAACGACTTCACTTATCGAGAAATCGTGTTCGAGTTCAACATTCAGCGATTCTCCGTGCCCGCCCAAGATCGGCAATCGCACACATGTCGCGGTGATTGCGAGTTTCGGCAGTTCGAGAATTTTGCGGGTTTCGTTGATCATTTTCGTCTCTTCTTCGGTGAAGTCTGCCCCGACCGGGAACGAGTGGAAAATCGTGTTATATGCAATCGGCAGAGACGAAAGTGCCGAATCGGTCTGTCCGTCGATTTCGTGCATAAGTTTGTCGATACCTTTTTGCCCGGCGCCTGCAATTGATTGATATGTAGAGACTACCACGCGATGCAGCCCGAACGCGTCGGAAAGTGCTTTCAGCGGAAGTGTCATTTGAATTGTCGAGCAATTCGGATTTGCAATTATGTAATTGTTCGGCTTGCGGAGTGCTTGCGGATTTACTTCCGGCACCACGAGCGGACTTTCAGGATTCATGCGCCATGCCGACGAATTGTCGATAACGGTGCAGCCACGAGCAGCGAACAGCGGCGCAAACACGCGCGACGCCTTGCCTCCGGCAGAGAATAGTGCGAAATCGAGTGCCCCGGCTTTGGCGATTTCGTCCGGACATAATTCGCGGACAGTATAGCTTTTGCCTTGAAATTCGACTGTCTTGCCGGCACTTCTCGTCGAAGCGAACAGTTCGAGTTTGCCGATCGGAATACTATATTCGTCTAAGATTTTCAGCATCGTGCGGCCGATAAGTCCGGTAGCGCCGACAACTGCGATATTCAACTTTTGCATTTTTCCCCCTTTATGGAATGCCTAAACATTAATTATACGCAAAAATACTTAATTTTT
>JAQUZU010000056.1:6402-11533 GCA_028691175.1 Candidatus Kapaibacterium sp.
AATTTCAATTATCATACACCGACACGCCTTATTTTTGGAAAAGACGTTATTGAAAAATTACCGAAAGTTATGGGCGAAATCGGCAAAAAAGTGCTCCTCACTTACGGCGGCGGAAGCATAAAAAAGATCGGGCTTTACGACAAAGTAAAAGAACTTCTCAAAGGCTTTGAAATCGTTGAACTTCCAAATATTCAGCCGAATCCTAAATACAATCCGAGCGTTTTGGAAGGCGTAAAACTCTGTAAAGAAAACAATATTGAGGTGATTCTCTCTGTCGGCGGCGGCAGCGTTCTCGACTGTTCAAAAGCTATTGCCGCTGGTGCAAAATATGACGGCGACCCGTGGGATTTGATTAGTTATAAAGTAAAAACCCAAGCCGCGCTGCCGATTGTAGATATTCTCACACTTGCTGCAACGGGTAGTGAATATGACTGCGCCGGCGTTATTTCCCGCACCGAAACAAACGATAAAATCGGCTATATAGATCCACATCTTTTCCCTGTTTGTTCGTTCCTCGACCCGGTTTATACTTTCTCCGTCTCTAAGAAACAGACTGCAGCAGGTTGTGCCGATGCGATGAACCACGTAATGGAACAGTATTTTACCGAAGATACCACGCTTTTGAACGACGGCTTCTGCGAGGCAGAATTCCGCAGCCTTATGGTAAATACACGAAAAGCATTGGAAAATCCGGAGGATTATACTGCACGTGCCGAAATGATGCTTGCCTGCACTTATGGCTGCAACGGCATTCTCGCTCTCGGAAACAGTGCTTCGGGCTGGCCCTGCCACGCAATCGAGCACGCACTCAGTGCTTACTACGACATTACCCACGGCGAAGGGCTTGCAATCATCACTCCGAGATGGATGAAACATATCTTGAGCGAAAAAACTGTGGCACGTTTTGCGAAATATGGTGTGAATGTGTTTGGTATCGACGCGTCTTTGCCGCCGATGGAAATCGCAAACAAAGCAATAGAGGAAACTTACAAATTCTTCGAATCAATCGGTATTCCGATGCACTTGCGCGAGGTCGGAATCGACGAAAGCCGAGTTGACGAAATGGCTCATCACATTGCCGTAAATGAAGGTCTTGAAAAAGCTTATGTGCCTTTGTTCGAGGCTGATATTAAGAAGATTATTCTCGAATCACTTTAAAATGCTGCTCCGGACAGAAAAGCGTTGTTGAAGTATGGAAACAAAACTCTAAAGAAATTGAGTAAATAACAATTGAAAAGGTAGACAAACAATGAACAAATTCATACTACTTCTTGTAATTCTTTGTATTACAACTCAATTACGCGCTCAACCGGAAATTGTTTTTCAGGGCGAGCCGTTAGATTCTTACGTACAGCAGGAAGTCGTATTCGACCAAACGCTTTATGTCTGTGGCAGATACTACAATAATCTCTACTTGTCGTACGAACGACTACGCAGTCCGAACGAAACAGCAATTGCCGGCTCAGATGAATACGTCGCAGACAGTATTCGCTGTGCCGGCGGCATTCTCACGGCATACTTACCCGACGTATGGTCGGACACAGTCCGGTTGGGTGCCACACTCAGCCGGCTGACCGCCACGGTTACCGATTCGCGAAAAATCAGAATATCAGGCTCGCCACAATTCGACAACAACGAACGCCCCACGGCTGCTCCATCGATGGGCGAAGCACGTATTACGGTTTGTGCTGCCAACTTACAGTATTATTGTCCCGAATGGGAAGGCACTTTTGGCGCGGGAAGCGATCAAGAATTTGCGATTCAGCGCACTAAGCTAATGAAGGCTTTGCAGAATATAAATGCCGATTTATATGCTTTTGCCGAGTTGCAGCAGGGCAGCGTTGCGCTCGAATCCATTGTAAGCGGACTAAACGCCCTGACGGCTCCTGACCGGTACGCATACGTTGCCGATGAAGACACGCAAACTTCTACATACACCAAAGTCGGATACATTTACCGCACCGACAAAATTGTTCCGGTTTTAAAATTAGGGCATTCCTCCCCTTCATACAGTTTTAGCAGACGGCAATATGTACAGGCATTTCAAGAGATTTCCACAAATGAACGGTTTGTATTGAGTATGAATCATTTTTTAGCCAAAGATAAAACCGGAACCGCCTCGACCAACGCTGCAAGAATGGATAATGCTGAAGATTTGATTTCATATCTCGACGCTCAAATATCGGAAAACTATTACGAAGACTCCGACATTTTGATTGTTGGCGACTTGAATTGTGCCACCATGGAAGAACCGATCATTTATTTAGACCGGCACGGATACGAGAATATGTTAAGCCTCTTTGCACCGAACGAATATAGTTATGTCTACGACAACCTAACGCAATATATAGACCATGTATTTGCCTCGCCATCGCTGGTAAATCAAATAACCAATGCGGCGCCGTATCACCTCAACGCAGACGAAACGAACCGATTTTCTTACAGTTACGGCGACACCACGATGTATCGCTACTCTGACCACGACCCCATAATCATTGGTTTGCGGCTATCCTCGGGCGACAATTCCGGCGTTCAAGACAATAAACCGGAAGAAGTACGCGTATACGGCAGCAACGAGAAAATATCGATATGCAGCACAAGCGCCTCGCCAATTACCATTTACGACATAATCGGACGCCCGGTCTATTCGTGCAACGACTGCCGGCAAGTAGATTTTCACGTTCAGAAAGGTCTCTATTTTGTCCGACTCGGCGAGCACGTTTATAAAGTTGGTGTGTATTGATTTTTTGGGGCGCGTGTTTTTTTCTATGGAAGGGGATTGCGGCACGGTTATTCGGGAAGTTTTTCGCTAATTTGATAATTCCTTCACTGTCGAGCGTGTCTGTTAAGCGTTTTTTGCCGTCTGGAGCAGTCAGTTTCAACCTGTGAGTAGCACTCACGAGTTCGTTATTTTCCTTTGTGAGCTTTAGAATATGTTCCTTTCGGGGGCAAGAGAGCACTTCCACCGAGAAAAATCGCGTTTTAAAGAAATAACTTTGCTTTTATCGTGTAAAATACATATTTTGCAATCTTATTATCACGAATAAAACAAAAATATGAAAAAAATCGCTACAAAACGTGTATCCAACGCCTTTATGATCGGGCTGTTTGTGATTGTGTCGACCATCGTGCTCATCGGTGCGGTAATATGGCTCGGCGCGAATAAATTCTTTAAGGAAAACATATATTTCGTAACGTATTTCGACGGCTCTATCGAGGGACTCGAAAACGGAAGCGCAGTAAAATATCAGGGCGTGCCGGTCGGTTCTGTGTCTAAAATCGAACTCGCCCCGGACGGCAAACTCGTGCAGGTTACTTTGCAGATTAACGGAAAAATCGACCTCCGCGACAATATGCGCGTCAAACTTGAGTGGGCGGGCATCGCCGGCGGAAAATTCCTACAACTGCATTTTCCGGACAAAAAAGACCTACTCTCGAAGCATCCGCACCTAAATTTCACTCCGGAATTTCAGGTGATTCCGTCCGTCCCGTCGGGATTAGACCAGATGGGCGACCTCGCAAAAGAAATTATGGAAAATGCAAGCGAAATCGATTTCGGAGCACTCTCTACCGACGCGTCCGCAATGATAAAAGGAGTAGACGAATTTATTCGAAACAAGCAACTATATGAGACTGTCGAATCGCTGAACAAAGGCATGGCGACCATCGCACACCTCTTGGAGCGGGCGGACAGTTCCGCAATAATCAGCAACACAAGTGCAATTACAGACCGCCTCCTCGCTACGAGCAACCAACTTTTGAAATTCTCGCAGACGATGAACTCGAAAATCGAAGAGATCGAAATCGCAAGCAAACTCGACTTTATGGTTGCGAAATACGATTCACTAATGACTACGCTGCAGACAAATATTAATTCTCTCGGCTTTCAGTCGCGTACCGTGCTGCTCACTCTGAACGAATCTCTCGAGCAGTTCAAGACAACCAACAAAGAACTTCGCAAAACTCTGCGCGCTTTCTCGGATAGTCCGTCGCAAATATTCCTCTCGGAGCCGCCGGAAAAAGAAAAATAGCACGCAGGTTTGTCCCGTTCCGTTTTTTTGCAATAATTTACACTCAGCCGCGTCGCTAAGTTGACTTATTTTTTAAAAGCGGAATATGACAACATGAAATCAATTAAATTCATTTTACTTGGGCTTATGATATCCGGAAGTTTAAGTGCGGGAATAACGCACCAATCAACTATGCCGGATTATCTTTCGAATAAATTCAAAACAGCAAAATCTCTGCCGGATCAGTCTAAAATCCAAGCCGGCGACTATTTAGAGACTGCAAAACGCAACTATCACGTCCAAAATTACGACCTCACGCTCGACTGGTTCGACGCAATAACCGGTTCGCTCCGCTGGGACGGCGAAGTCAAAATGCAGATCGAAGCAACCGAAGATCAAGTATCACAAATCGAACTTGACGCTGTAAGCCTCATTACGCGAAACGTCCGAATAAACGGCGAAGAAACCGGCTGGGACGCTACAGACACGCTATATTTGCGAATAGATCTCCCGACGCCGCTCGCAAAAGGCGAAACCATCGATCTCGACATCGATTACACTTACGACAGCCGCGGCGAAGTCGGATTTATCTCCAATTATCCCTATTTGGCTAAGCAAAAATTTACAATCTACACAATGAGCGAGCCGAAAGACGCACGCTACTGGGTACCGTGCAACGATTTGCCTATCGACCGCGCAACCTGGACGAAAACCATAAAACTTCCGCGCGGATACGTCGCTGCATCAAACGGCGCCCTGACCGATTCAATCGTCAGCGGAGACACCGTGAAATACGTCTGGACACACAATTTCCCGATGCCGACATATCTGCAGGCAGTTACCGCGAGCGAATTCGAGTGCGTTCATAAGGAATATACACGCAACGACGGCTCAATCCTTCCGATTAGATATTACACCTGGAAGGGATATATCAAAGACGGCGACGTCAATATGGACGACAAACACCTGCAAATGCTTAAATTCTTCTCCGATTACTATTTCGAATATCCGTATGAAAAATACGGCTTCGTTACTGTCTATAATATGGGCGGCGGAATGGAACACACCACGCTCACCACGTGCGACGATTCATGGATTACATTCGGCTATCCGGACGGATT
>JAQUZU010000204.1 GCA_028691175.1 Candidatus Kapaibacterium sp.
ATAAAAACAAATTGGGGCGGAGCTTACTTCGTCCCTTATTTGTCTACAACGAAAATTTCGAAGATGCACGGGGTACGTGCGATAAAAATTTTCTATAAAAGCTAAATCGAAAAAATGATTTGGAAATAATGATAAGTCTTTGTATTTTTATTTAATGCGAATTGAAACAACTAATTATTTTTGGAGGAAATATGAAATTTAATTACAAAACATTTTTATTAATGTTAATTGTTGCACTGATTGCATTTCCACAGATGCGGGCGGCGGATAACAACCGTGTAGCCAAGTATCATTGGGGATTTTTCGGCGACTATAATTACACAATGCACACGACTTCGAACGACGGGTTCACCGTCTATCAGCATGATGAACTCGGATACTTAACCGATATTGCGCTTGGTTATCCTTGGTTTGACGAGGGAAAAGGACACGGATTTTCGCTCGGCGGGCTGTTCGAGTGGAATATTAACGAGACTTTTGCCTTGGGTGGAACGCTCGGATATTCGCTTATGAAGGGTAAATTCTATGACGATAAATGTGTGCAGGATTATACCGTAAACGATATTTTATACGATAACCTCGGTGCACGCCATTATTTCAAGCCAACTATTTCGACAATTAACCTGACGCCGTATTTGACTGCTAAGCTCTATAAGGGCTTGTATGCAAAAGTCGGCTTAAATCTTGGTTTTGTTGTCAGCAATTCTGCCGTAGAATATCAGGAAATCAAATATGTTCATCCGGACGGAGATGTTTGGTTTATCGATTCGCACGAAATGAAGTCAAACGAGTATGATATCGATATGGATGACGGGTTGGAAAAATTCCAACTCGGACTTGCATTAGGCTTGGGTTATGAAATTCCGATTTCGGATAACGGTACGCTTTTGGTGCCGGAAATCAAGTATAATCTCGGGCTTACAAATGTTGCTTCCGATATTAGCAGCCCGGTATTTGTTAATAAAACTTGCGATTGGAAAGCAAGTAATTTCTCTGCCGGCTTGGCGGTGAAATTCCCGATTTTTGCAAAAACTGACGATAATGCCTCAGAGACTATATTGAATAAAGATTATCATCTGACGGCAGATTTGAAAACTTACGGCGTCGATATCGACGGAAAGCATACACTCAATCCGCAGGTAGTAATCGAGGAATTCGAGACTGAGGAAGTATTCCCGTTGCTTGCAAATGTTTATTTTACTCCCGGCAAATCGACTATTAACGATACACGCATCAGAAAATTGAACGACTTGGACGTCAGCAATTTCCGCGAGGAAGATTTGAAAGCAGACGCAATAGAAATTAATCGCGATGTCATTAATTTGATTGCTTACCGCATGTATGACTTGCCGAATACGCAAGTCGTTATCACCGGTTATACAAATGTTGACGGCGAAGACACTAAAAATCCGAAAATTGCGATGGAAAGAGCAAATGCAGTTAAGGCGTATATGATTCAGGTGTGGGGAATTTCCGGCGACAGAATCACTGTACAAGAGGATAAAGCCGCAAAACGCAATAACAATCCGAAATCGATTAACGATTATATTCAGGAAAATGCAAAGGCATCAATCGCCCCGGCGAATGACGCTTCTGCCGTACTATTTACTCCAATCAACAAAATTTATATTGATAAAGTATCAAATCCACCGATGGCTGAATTTAACACCGCAGTTGCCGCAGAAGCCGGTTTAGATCACTATACTTTGACTGTTTCGCAAAAAGGCAATCCGGTTGTAGAATTTTCCGGTACTTCAACTGTAGAAATTATTCCATGGACAATTAAAAATGTAAATCTTAATGAAAAACTTGACGTTGTCCTTGTAGCAAAAGATATGGTAGAGCAGCAAGTTGTAGTAGAAGATAAAGTCGATATTGAGTATTTATCTTTGAAGAGCAAACGCTCAAAGACGGCTGGAGACTACAAAGTAGAGCGTTATTCACTGATTCTGTTCGATTATGACAAATCCGACGTTTCTCCACAGGACAAAGCCGTATTGCAAAAAATAAAATCTACGATAAGATCGGATGCAAAAGTTGTGATTTCCGGCTATGCAGATCGTACCGGCGAAAGTGCATATAATAAGCGCCTTGCTCAGAAACGCTGCGAAGAAGTAAATAAAATTCTCGGCGTGAAGAATGCCGAAATTAAGCCGTACGGCAACGATGTTCTGGTTTTCGACAATTCTACTCCCGAAGGGCGTGCACTCTCGAGAACCGTTCGCGTAGAAATTTATACACCAATTAAATAATAATGAGGAATATCACGATGAAAAAAATATCAATTTTCTTGTTTAGTTTGTTGTTCGTTGCTTTAATCGGTTGCAGTGAAGACGATTATGTATGCGATTGCATCAAAGGCAGTACCACCGTTACGGAAATCGATACAATTCTTGCCTCGCCAACGGTTGATTTGCTTAAAGAGCAGGGAATGCCAGTTTATACAGGTACAAATCCGCCGGATGTGTCCGGCTCGTATCTTGTTAGTACTGCGATGCTTATTCTGTCTAATATATATTATGATGAAATAGGTGATGAATTTAACGATGCA
>JAQUZU010000205.1 GCA_028691175.1 Candidatus Kapaibacterium sp.
ATTCACGTAGCCGGAACGAACGGCAAAGGCTCGGTTTGCTCGATGCTTGCTTCGCTCTTTTCTGAAGCCGGATATAAAACCGGACTCTATACCTCGCCGCATATCATGAAATTCAACGAACGAATCAAGGTAAACGGTGAGGACATCAATTGCGAAGATTTAACCGAAATATTGGAAAAAATCCTGCCAATTGCAAAGAAACTCGCTTGCACTTTTTTCGAAATTACCACTGCGGTGGCGTTCGAATACTTTAAGCGGCAGAATACGGATATTGCGATTATTGAAACAGGAATGGGCGGGCGATTTGATTCGACAAATGTGGTTTATCCGCTCTTGTCGATTGTTACGCAGATCGATCTTGATCATCAGGAATATTTGGGCGACACTCTGGAAAAAATTGCCGGCGAAAAAGCAGGAATTTTCAAGCCGGTGGTGCCGGTTATTATTGCGGATAATCATAAAGAATTGAAGGGATTCTTTACTAAACGCGCGGAAGATACCGAGTCGCCAATTGCCTTTACAAGCGAAATGTTCGAGGCGAAAAATATTGAAATTACCGACAATCTGTCCATGAAACTTGAATATTCGGATATGGCGGGGCAGACAAACAAAATAGAAATTGAAAAAGCCGGAAAACACCAGGTGGCGAATTTCTTTGCTGTGGTTGCTGCATTCAATTTCTTGCGGAAAACGTGGAACCTCTCGGACGAAAATTTCCGGAATGCCATGGGGAATTTTGCATCAAAATGGTCGCTTAAAGGGCGCATTGAACTGATTTCGAAAAATCCTCCGGTGATTCTGGATGTTTCGCATAATCCTGCCGGAATTGCCGCTCTGGTTGATACGCTGGAAAATTCGCCGTATCGCGACGTGAAATTCAATATAGTTTTCGGCGTGATGGCAGATAAAGACGTAAAAAGTATTTTGCAGGCGTTAATGCCGTTTGTGGCGAAATTAGTAATTACGCATCCGAATATTGAGCGGGCAGACTCGCTCGATCATCTGCAGAAACTTGCAATCGAACTCGGATATAAAGATGTTGAATTGATTGCGGACGTCAAAACTGCGACAAAGCAGACGATCGACTTGGGTGCTCCGACTTTGGTGGTTGGCTCGTTTTATACTGCCGGCGAGGCATCTCCGGTACTGTAAAAAGTATTTAAGAAATTTACTTGCCGATTTTTTTCGGCGATTGTAAAAAAAAGGGACGAATTATCGCCCCTTTTTTTCTTTCTGCACTGCCGGTTATTTGATAACGCTTAATTTAGTCATCAAAGATACGCCGTTTGCGTTTAGCATAATGTAATACATTCCGCTTGTCAGATTAAGTTCGTTTTGATTAATCTGCAAAGTGTGCTCGCCGAGTTCTTGACTTGCGTTAAGCAGTTCGGAAATAGTTCTGCCGGAAGCATCACAAAGTGAGATGCGAATATCGCTTGATTGCGGTATGTAATAGTTTATCGTAGAGGCTGAAGTCATCGGATTCGGAACCGGTGCCGAGAGGACGAATCCCGAAGCAGAGGTTTCGCGAACCGAAGATTTGCCTTCCGGAATAAGCGTTACAGTAGAAACTGTTGAAGTTGCAACGCCGCATTCGTTAGATATTTCGCAATAATATTTGCCGGCTTGATTTTCGGAAATTACCGGGAATTCGTAAGTTGCAGCGTTTGCACCTTCGATTGCAGTGTTATTGCGATACCATTGGTAAGAAACTCCTGCCTGATTAACTGCAACAGAAAGAGTAACGATGTCGCCTGCGACAACGTTCAGGATTGCCTGCGGCTGCAGTGTGATGCTTGGAGCAACATTTACAGTTACTGCGATCTCGCGAGAAACGATTGCAAATCCGGTTGCAGCGTCTGTAATGCTGACTGAATACATTCCCGCATTTTCTACATTTGCCGCTTCTACTGTGTAATTTGTGGCAGTTGCGTTAGCAATCGGCATGCCGTTCTTGAACCATTGGTACGTAACTTCGCCGGTTGCATTTGCAATTACTGCCAAGTCGAGAGCCGTACCCTCGCAAATTGTTTGATCTGCTGTGAGCGATTCAATTCCGATATTTACGATATGAATACGTGCCGGTTCTGAGTCGTCTGAAGCACAAAGTCCGGTAACGCGAACCCAATAGTCTGCATTTTCGTCATCTGCGTTAATGTTTGTAACTGTAAGTAACGAAGAATTAGTGCCGGAATATTTCCGGTCGTCTGCGAGTGGAGTTTCGCCCTTGAACCATTGGAATGAAGCCATATAATCAGCCGGTAAGCCGATTGAATGAACTTTGACTTCAAATTGTGCATTGCGTCCTGCGACGTTATAAACATCTTTCGGATTAGTAATCACGCGTGTATCTTCTTCTACATAGACGAGGACGTTTTCGGAAACTGCTTCGGAGCAGAGACCTTCGCCGTAAGCGATGCAGTTATATACGCCGGAATTTTCGTAAGTTGCACTCTCGATTTGGAGAGAAATTCTGTTTTCGCCGGCAAGCGGTTTGCCGTCTTTTGTCCATTGGTAACCTTGGATATTTCCGCCGGCTTTTGCCATCA
>JAQUZU010000057.1:0-1895 GCA_028691175.1 Candidatus Kapaibacterium sp.
ACTTTATAGCCCGCACGGACAAGTTTCGGCAAGTAAACATCGAGTTGATGGTGCGGAAATCCGGCAAGATTTGCCTCTTCAAGCCCGGAATTTCGCTTTGTTAGAGTAATTCCACAAACTCGGGAAGTAATTTCGGCATCTTCGAGGAAAGTCTCGAAGAAATCACCCATTCTGAACAAGAGAACAGCGTCAGGATTTTTCTGCTTAATCCTGAGATATTGCTTCATCATAGGGGTTTGTTTCGTCTCTGTCACGCGCTAATCCTTTGGTAATGCGATAGAATTTTGTCTGCCGGAAATAAATCTTACTCTTCTCTGAATATATCTCGTAGGTTTTGCCGGCGACCATCGGCGCGGATTCGGCAGAACGGCTGCAATTCGTGCAGCTTGAATTTTCGTCAGATTCTTTGCGGGCTTACCGAAATACTTCTGCGACGCAGCCTCGACACCATAAACGCCGTCCCCCATTTCGACGATATTCGCATATACTTCGAGAATGCGCTTTTTCCCCCACACTGCTTCAATCAAATAAGTGAAATACACTTCTAATCCCTTCCGAATGTAATTTCTGCCATTCCAGAGAAAAGTGTTCTTCGCAGTTTGCATTGTAATCGTGCTTGCACCATGCAGGCGCTTGCCTTTGTGGGCTTCATTATATTTTTTTGCGGCATCGACAGCCCGCCAATCGATTCCGCCGTGACGCAGAAAACGTGCATCCTCTGCCGAGATAACCGCACGGAAAAAGTGCGGAGAAATCTCGTCGTAAGACACCCAATCTTTGTCGATACCGACGCCACGCCCGTCAATCGCACCTTCGATAGTACGAATTACCATCAGCGGAGTAATCGGCACCGGAATAAATTTATAGAGCACTACCGCGACAATCGAGCCGACGAACAGCACAAGGAATGTATTTGCCGCCCATTTAAAGATGCGGCGAGGCCAACTTTTTGTTTTTTTTTCTGACACTTTATTTTGCCATAACTTATTTAACTACCATTTTTTATACCACCACAGCACCATCAATCCGAGCACCGAAAGAGTGGCAAATCCCATCACGATCCAAAATGCATTCGGACTGCTCTGGAACGGAATTTTCACATTCATCGAAAACGCTGAAACCACGAACGTCGGCACCATAATCGACAGTGTGATAATATTCAGAGTTTTCATCAGCACATTCAGGTTATTCGACACAATCGACACACGCGCATCCATCATTGACGCCAAGATGTTCGAATAAATGTCTGCTTGGCGATAGCACTGCGTATTCTCGATAATTATATCATCGAGCATTTCCGCCTCGTCCTCGGTCAAATTGAGTTTCGAGGAGTTAAATTTGAGTTTTTCGATCAAAACGCCATTCGAATTTATCGCGTTCAGATAATAGACCAAACTCTTTTCCAAGGTAAATAGATTTATCAAATACTTGTTTTCCATCGCAGAATTTATCTTGTGCTCAAGTTCATCCGAGATTTTGTTGATAATTTTCAAATGCTCGTAGAAATGATAGATAAATCGATAAATAAGTTTAAACAGCAGATCGGCATGCGAAGTAATCATTTTCATCTGCTTGCCTTGAAAAAGTTCTATTTCATCATTTGAGATAATGACAATTTTATCGCTAAAAAGGAAAATACCGAGCGACATAACGCGAAACAAAAATTCATCGCGCGGAACATAATTTCGCGGACTTTTCACAATCATCGCCAGGTGATTAGGTTCGTTTTCGACTCTCGCAAGTTCATCATTATCGAGTGCCGAACTTAAGGTATGTTCGTCGATTTCATATTTATCGACTAAAAATTGCTTTTCTTCTTCGGTGGGATTAAAGAACACTTTGATCGAGCCACCTTCTGTGGCAGTAATCCGTTTGTCCTGTATTTCGAATTCTTG
>JAQUZU010000057.1:1995-11481 GCA_028691175.1 Candidatus Kapaibacterium sp.
TCATACGCAGAATAATTCATTCCGAGACCAATCACTGCGGCCAAAAACGGCGAAAGTTTTATCCCGATCATCGGCAAAGCATAGAAAATAATAAGCAATTGCACTAAAAGCGGAGTTCCGCGGATAATCTCAATATATAGCATTGCAATGCGCGATATAAGCGGATTACCATAAACTCTTCCGAGCACGACAGGCAAAGCAAGCAAAACTGCCAGCATCATCGAAACAATTGCCAGCCCGAGAGTTACGAGTGCCGCTTTCGCGAACATCGGCAAGACTTTAACATAACCGCCGATTTTGGTCCATACAGAGCGCTCGTCTAGTTGTGTTTTTACCCAATATTTATATCGCGAAGGTTCGATTTTCGAAACGGAGAAATCGCCGAAAGTCTTCGCAACCAGCGGGTTCCATAGATTCCAGTGTTCATATAATTTCCGCAATTTTCCGTTGCTGATCAGCACCTTAACGGCATGATTAACTTCCGCGGCAAGCAATGTATCGCTTTGCTTGCAGGCAATTCCATAATATACTTCGCCAATCGGATCGCCAATCAGTTTATAATCTTTATTCCATGAAGCATAGTAAAGTGCAATCGGTGCATCAACCAGCACGGCAGAAATTCGATTGTTTTTCAGGTCTTCAAGAGCCAGCACCTCCGACTCGTAAGATTTTACAACATAATCTTCTTTTTCGCGAAGAATTTTCTCGGCAAGTGCACCTTTTAGCACGCCGATACTTTTGCCCTTGAGGTCTTCGAGTTTAAGATAATCATAATTATCGCCCCGAATAATCAGTTGTTCGTATGTCGCATAATAAGGCACGGAAAATGCGACTCCCTCTTGATGTTCAGGCGTAATCTCAAGCCCATTGACCGCGATATCATAGTCATTTCGTTCCAACCCCGGAATCAGTCCGTCCCACTGATTCTGAAAAAATACCGGCTTACGTCCCATCTGCTTCGCCAGAAGTTCGGCAAAGTCAACCTCGAAGCCGATAGTTTTTTCGAGATTTTGCGGATCGAGAAAAATATACGGCGCATTGCCTTCTGCATCCGCAGCCCAGCGAATAACGGGCTGTGCGGCAATGGAAGAAATACGGGAAAATAGAATAATAAATATGATTAAGCAGTAAAATTTTTTCATAGGCACCCTCTGAGATTTGTTTCTCAATCGAATATCGCATTCACAGCATGTCCTCTTTCTTTGTGAAGCTGTTCAAAAAATTCATTTGGCGACGTATCGAACGCGATTCTCCCATCTTCAATTTTTACAACTCTGGTGGCAATCATTCCAATCAGTTGCATCGAATGGGTTACGACAAGTTGCGTCTGCCCCTCGTTTTTCAATTGAATCATTAGGTCGGCAATTTCGCCAATCAGCGACGTATCAAGAGCAGAAGTCGGTTCGTCATAAAGCATAATTTTCGGGTTCATCGCCAGCGAACGTGCAATCGCCACGCGCTGCTTCTGTCCGCCGGAAAGTTGATGCGGATAAAACTCGGCATATTTCGCCGGCATGGAGACCTTTTCGAGCATCTTCATGGCAAGTTCGTCTGCTTCGGGTTTCGGCATATTCAGCACTATGTACGGAGCAGACGCGATATTGTCGCGAATAGTTTTATGTGGGAACAAATCGAGTGATTGTGCCAAAAATCCCACACGCTTTCGCACGGCAAACGCAGTTTCTCGCAATTCGATATTATGCATAATCGCCTCGTCGAATGTTTTCACGCGTCGCGTAAGTTTGATTTTCGAACGCATTTCCGCCGCATCGATGCTGACGTCGTCAATATGGATTTTCCCTTTTTCCGGGACGACAAGCAGGTTAAGCGAACGCAGAAACGTTGTTTTGCCACATCCGGATTTTCCGATAATCGCCACACATTCATTTTTTTTGCATTCGAACGAAATATCGTTTAGTACCGGATTATTATCGTAAGTCGTGGATAATTCTTCGATTTTGATTATCGTGTCATTGTTTTCCATAGCATTATAATTCTTTGACTTGCTGGACAAGTTTATTCAGGAATTTAACAAGTTCGCGATTATTTGTCGAAGATTTTTCGGTTTCCGCTTCTTCTGCGGAGGCTACAATCTCAGCAATTTCGGAATCTTCGGTCAATTTGTCGATGTCGTAATCAAAGAACAGCGAATTATCCCAATCACTGTTTTTCTTGTAGAGGTCATCAATGTATTCTTTGACCTCTTTCATGTTTTTTCTGTCTTCGCGTATAAGTTTTTTTATAAGTTTCAGTAGCGAGATATCTTTTTCGGAATAAGTACGGTTACCGCTCCGGTTCTTTCCCGGCTTTAACTGCTTAACTTCCTTTTCCCAATAGCGTAAAACATGTGCTTCTTCATCGACGAGTTCGCCGACTTCTTTTATCGAATAATATATTTTTTGCATTATTTCCAGACCTTTTTTCTCATTTATTTTCAAATATAGTAAATAGAATCATATAATAATATTTGGGATTTTGAAAAGTTTTTCGTATTTTTGTTGTTCTAAGAAGTCAACAATTTGTATAAAGGGACAAAAATTGGATACTTACAGCATTAATCCGGTAATAGTTCGGATGAAAGAATCTGAAAAAGGCACTATTTATCAATCAATCGTGGCACTCGGAATAAGAGCACGCGACATAAATGAGCAAATTCGTGCGGAAATCCATGCACGTCTGGCAGATGTCATTGTAGATACTGAAACCGACGTAACCAATTACGACCAAATCGCCATCAGCAAGGAATTCGACCACTTGCTAAAGCCGACTTTCTTTGCGATGAAAGAAATCATGAACGGCAAACTTAAGATCGAACTCGCTTCTCAAAGAGCACAAGCCGAAGCAGCAATTGCTCCGGTTGCAGAAACTCCGGCAGAAGTTCCTACCGAACCGGTTCAAAGCAACGACGTAGCCGAATAATCCCGGCATATTCCAAAATATAATATAATCCGGCTTGATATTTTATCGGGTCGGATTTGTTGTATATTGTAATAACTTATTTCACAAATCGTCTGTTAACGTTTAAACTTGTAAATTTTTCTGCAATAACGCGATGGACTTTTCAAATATTACTTTTGCAAATCCCGAGTATTTTTATCTTTTGGTGGCAATTCCGCTGCTGATGTTGTTTTCGTTTTTTCACAAGCGAAAACGCACTCCTGCAATAATGTCTTCGCAAAATCCGGATTTTCTCCGGCAAAAAGGCAATTTGCGCCTGCATTTGCGGTACTTGCCGAATTTCCTGCGATTTCTGGCGTTTGCTCTGATTATTGTGGCACTGGCACGTCCGCAGAAAATTTCATCTTCTCGCGACGTAAAAACCGAGGGAATCGACATAGTCCTGGCGATTGACGTTTCGACCTCCATGGAGGCGGAAGATTTCAAGCCGAACCGCCTTGCCGCCGCAAAAAAAACCGCGAAAGACTTCATCGATTATCGCTTGAACGACCGCATCGGACTTGTGCTGTTTGCGGGCGAAAGTTTCACGCAATGTCCGGTTACTTTCGATCATGAAATTCTGAAATCATTTTTTATAGACGTTAAAACCAAAATGCTCGAGGACGGCACTGCAATCGGAATGGGACTTTCCACCGCCGTTAACCGCCTGAAAGACAGCAAAGCAAAAAGCAAAGTCGTGATTTTGCTGACTGACGGCGTGAATAATACCGGAAAAATTTCGCCGATGACGGCCGCGGATCTTGCACGCAGTTACGGAATTCGTGTCTATACCGTCGGAGTCGGCACACACGGAACCGCTCCTTATCTTGTTGATACGCCGTTCGGCAAAAGATACGTCCAGATTGATGTGGAGATCGACGAAGATTTGCTGCGAAACATCGCGCAATATACCGGAGCATCGTATTTCAGAGCAACCAATAATAATGCATTAGACAATATCTATCGCAGTATCGACAAAATGGAGAAAACCCGCATCAGCGAGAAAGCATTTACGCATAAGGCAGACATGTTTTATATGTTGGTCGCAGCGTCTATTCTGCTGCTTTTGCTCGAGTTCCTGCTTAAAACATTTGTTTTTTACTCTCTGCCATAATAATATAATCAAATCGGAGATTCTACTATGAATAAATTACTTTTGCCGGTGGTGCTGTTTTTTGGTACTTTGGCAAGCATTTTCGCAAGCGAACCCGAAATTAATGTTTCGCAAAACGCAATTCGAATAAATTTCGAAAACCTAACCGCAAGCGATATTCGCAGTATGAACTTCGACTCGACACGCGGATATTACCAAAATTTCACTTTTGCACTTACTCGCGGAATTATGCCGAAAATCTCGCAAAAGCATACCGCCGCCGAATGTGCCTACGAAATAATATCGGATTATATGCCGGAAAGAATTCCGTCCACCGACGAAAATATTTCGCTTCAATTTATCGGCTCAAGTGCCGGAATCGACCTGTATTCGCTGTATTATTTTCCGGTTTTCAGCTTGAACGGTACGCTTCTGCAGGCAACTACTCAAGAAATCAGCTTAGATTTTCCGGTTTCGCTCGCAAAAGATTTTTCATATCCAAGTAACGTCGGCGACTTGATTTCGCCGGACATTCTCAACGGCGAGCACCTTTCGTACTTGAAGTTTTATCACGATTCACTCGCAAAAATTTCTTCTGAAACACTTTATAAACTAAATAATCCGATTGATTGGTATAATCCGGATTTAACCTACTACAAAATCAAAACCACGGAGGACGCACCGGTATTTTTCCCGCTTGCAAATCTGCTCGCGGCAAATCCTGCACTTGCAAATCAGCAAAGCCAATATTTTCATCTGCTATATATGGGCAAGCCGGAAGCCTACTACACAAACGACGTAAACGGAATATTAGATGCAACCGATACGCTGTATTTTATCGGGAAACGTCCGGCGGGCGACACAACATGGTTCGACAACTATAACGCACATTCGACGCTGTATTTGACATACGACGCGACAAGCGAAACCAAGCAATTTGCCTCCGCACCAAGCGATTTTGCGCCGACTGCTGCAGTAAATCAAGTTTTTCGCACTTTGCATTCCGAAAAGGACAGTCTCTTTACAGACGGAATTCGGTTAGAATATGCCGAGAATATTTCCGGCGAAGGCTGGTATCATAAGCCGTTTACACCGAATCGGGATAGCGTTTTCACACTGCACGAGGAATTTTATCCTGTGCCGAACAGTATGCAGACTGTAACCGCTACTTTTTATTGCACAAAAATAGATTCGCTCCTGGTATTTAATCATAAAGTTCAGTCAAATCTGAATAATCAGCAAACCAATAGGCTGAATTTTGCATATATAAATAATGATTATTACAAAGTGCATACAACATACGGAAATTCGGGCAGTTTCTTTTTCGGAGACAACGCTCTAACATATCGCAGTATTGGTTTTCCGGAATACAGCGATACAGTCCTGCTTCACGACGGTTTAGCGTTTGATTATTTGGAAATTACCGGCTATTCACTGCCGATAGTTACAAACAACAAGGCAGACTTCCGAGTAGATGCACCGGCAGAAAACTCGCTTTTGACGCTTTATCCATTTAAATCTGCAAATGTAATCGCATTCGACAGCATTAATAATTATAAATTTACCGGCGAAAGCCGCCGCGGCGACTGCTTTACGGTTAATTCGTCAAACGGCAAGGTTTCTTTTGCAAGAAACGGCGAGATTATGAACGAATCCACCCGAAACGGTGCCCATTTGCTGACTTATTCGCCGAAAACGCGGCAATATGAATATTCATATTTCGAAAATATTGCTAAATTCGTGGATCAATTCAACAACACCGGCAACGATTTGACAAAATTCATCGCAGTAAATCTCTCGGAATTATCCGCGTCCGATATCGCTCTTTTGCGAAGCATCAAATTTGTAGTTACCGATTATAATGCGAGCGATAAAATTGCGGGCATTCGCCTTGCCGAAAGCGAGGAGTTCGCTGTCTGCAGTGCCGGAGAAGGCATAGCCAAAAGCATAATTTTCTGCGAAAATCCGGCGGGCGAGCGATATTCATATTCGATTAAACTGCCGGCAGGAAATAATTATCACATCATTGCGAGCGATACCCTGAGTGAAGTAAATATCGAGCAGGAATCAGTTTCGAACATTAAGACGGACGAACGCAACGTAATGGTTATCACTTCGCGCGAACTCGCTCCCGCAGCACAGGAATACATCGATTATCGCAGACAGACACACCAAGAATTATCGTTCGGAATCGTTTTCGTAGAAGATATTTACAAAGAATTTAATGCCGGAAAAATCTCTCCGGACGCAATCAAAAATTTCCTGCGTTACGCATACAGGAATTGGAACACGGAGAAACTTCAAACAGCGGTAATTATTGGCGACGCCTGCCTCGATGCACGAAAAATATTTCCATACACAAAAATGACCGACCACGTACCGTCGTTTGGCAATCCGATTAGCGACAACTGGTATTCATGGCTCGACGATCCCGTGCCGGTAACCGAAATTGACGGCGAAGGCAATGTTGTCATTACCGGCTACACCGAGGACCTGTTTCCGGACATTTTGCTTTCGAGAATTCCGGTCAAAAGCGAAACCGAAATGAACGACTATTTAGAAAAAACTATTTCGTTTGAAACGAGTGCAAATGCACCGTGGAAGAGTTCCATGCTTTACCTCACCGGCGGAATGGATCAATATGAAACCTTAAATTTCCTATATGCATACACATATTCAATAAGTGACATTATCCAAAATTCACATCTCTGCAGCACTTCCGAATTCATAACAAAGTCTCAGGAAGGAAGCACCGGAATCGGCGACGGTATTAAAATTATTAAAGCGATAAACGAAGGCAAAATCATGACTATCTTCGCCGGACACGGTTCGCCAATTGTTTTTGATCTCGACGGCTGGACACCGAACAGCCTGAGCAACAAAGGCAAGTACGGAATATTTTACACACAATCCTGCAACACTGCTGCGTTTGCACTTCCGGACTGCGATTCCCGCTTTGAAGAATATTTGCTGGCGAAAAATAAAGGATTCGTTTTTTGCATCGGTGCCTCTGCAACCGAGGACATCAGACTTGCAAATATAGTAGCGAAAAATTTCACTAACGAAATTTTTAACGGCACTGAGCGAAATTTGCTCGCGGCATACAATCATGCAAAAGTTCAAGCATATTCCGACTACGCCAATGTCTCCCCCAAAGGATTATATCTGCTACAATTCCGTGGCACAACACTCGGCGACCCGTTTTTGCGAATGCCGCAGGACACGGTTCCGGAACTTTACCTTTTGCCGGAAGAATTTACCGTTACAAACGACGCAGGCAGCACTATTATCACTGAAGACAGCGAATTTGCAACGCTGACTTTCATGGCAAGGAACATGGGAATCAAAAATTACGACAGCGTAAACGTAATGATTATAGATACTTACAACAATTCATCAGACACATTATATACGGTTTTACGTTCAGTTTGCCCATTTGAAAATATTGAATTTAGATTGCCCGTATCGGATAAAACCGGTCTGCATTTCCTGACAATCATACTCGATCCAAATAATCTAATCTACGAGCACCGCAAGGACAATAACATTTTGTCGCGGCAATTTGAGGTTTTGCGTAATTCGCTGATGCCGATCGAACCGCTCGCCTACTACGATGTTCAAACCTCGAATCCGGTTTTCCGCATGCTTTCGCCATATAGTGAAAGTGATTCGCCTAAATATAAATTCGAGATTTTAAGCGAAATGGACGATGCGGCAGTTGTAAAATCGATCGAAGCGGACGTTTCTGTTTCCGATAATGTTGTCGATTGGACTCCGGACATTACGCTCTCGGCAGACAAGAATTTCCGCCTGAAAGCCTCTTGCGTAATTCCGAATTCAACTTCGGATAATTTTACGATTATTCCGTTTCATACGCTCGGCTCAGCAATCGCCCGCACCGTAAAACACAGTGTTTCCGGCAATTTCCTTGCAGACCTCGAAAGCGAAAACATGCAATTTGAAGACGGGAAAATCGCATTTGCAAGTGATTCGGTATATTTTGATCTTATCGGAATTAACGGCACCTCCGTAAACAGTGATGACGTTACACGCGGAGCTTATCTGCAAATAGATGGCGAATATGTGCTTTCTGTATCTCGTAACTCAGTCGGATTGCATATCGTGCAATACAACAAAGACTTTAGCGATTTCCGGCATAAATATTTCAATACATGGGGAGAAACATCAGACGGCGAAGCAATAACAGATTCTGCAAGCATTTTTGCTGTAAGGTACTTACGCGATTCGGTCAAAGCGGAAAACAATTTATTTATTGCGACTCGCGGGCAAAGTTTCCGTCTGTTTTCGCTTCATGACAAATTGCATACCGAAGGTTCGTGGGACACTTTGCGAACGGTACTCGAATCGTACGGTGCAAAAATGACCTACAATATCGACACGCTCACCAAGAAAGACAACGCGTGGGGAGTTTCGTATGTGTTTGCAACTAATAATTCCGACTATGACAAGCGTGTTTTCGAGCATGTTAATTTTTCCGGCGACTCGGCGAGAGTAACCGGCTGGTTGCCTCGCTATCCGATTTCAGGCACTGTTTCTCACACAATAAACAGTATAGACACATTGCAATATGTTGCTTTGCGGGGCGAAAACCTGTCTGATAAAAATTCAGTCGAGATAAACATTTTCGGTACTCCACAGGAAGCGACTGCCGAAGAATTACTCTATACACACAACGGGATCGAACCAATCACACTGCCGAACACAGAAAAATACTGCCGTTCATACCGTATAGAATGCAAGTTCGAAAAAACCGGACCTGAGCCGAACTTACTCTCAATTTCCGGTTTGGACGCCCGATATATTCCGCTCGAGGAATTCGGAATTTATAAAAACGCAGAACTTTCCGACACACTTTATGCCGGCGATTACGACACTTTGTCGATAAAAGTCCGCAATCTTTCTTTCCGGCGCGAGGCAGATTCTGTTCAAATTCGCTCGGTTGTTACCAATGGCGAAACCGAAATTGACCGCTATGAAACCCTCTTCCGCCGTCTCTCAACTAATTCAATCGCTACACTGCAGACTGCACTCGAAAGCGATGAATATCCAAATCAAATTATGGTTCAAACATCAGCAGATTATCCGAAAACACCTGATTTATATACATTTAATAACACGCTTGAACATTCGCAAAAGTTTGTTCCGGATACGCTAAAGCCGGAGATTCATCTCGAACTCGACGGCTACGAAGTCCACTCCGGCGATAATATTACCATGCAACCGGCTTTCCGGGCATACTTCCGCGACAATTCTCCGCGGGTAATTCCGGCTTCGAACAACTTGCGTGTACGTATCAACACGCTTTATGCAACTGCCAACAACACAACAGGTTACGAGTTTATTTCCCATCCGAAGGGCGACACCATTAAAGCGGAACTGTTATTCCTGCCGGATACGCTCGATTTCGACGAAAATATAATCCGCATTTATGCCGA
>JAQUZU010000002.1:0-18649 GCA_028691175.1 Candidatus Kapaibacterium sp.
GAATATTGCGCCGGCGATTCGCTTGAAATTAAGTGGGTAAATGTGATTAAAAGCCCCACTTCGATTGAAATTCTATATCAGGGATATATAGACGGCGTGCCGATTGATACTCTGCTGCCGATTCATTCGGAATATGAAAATATCGTTGATACATCTTCATATATATATGTAGTCGGACCGGAAGTGCTCGGCACGACCGGACATTTTGTGGTTCGCTCTCCGGTGCATCCTGACCGCGAAATGGATACGACCGCGAATGTGAAATTTCTGGAACCGTGGGTTTCGATTGATGTTCCGACAGACTTTGATTTTTATCCCGGCAAATTAATTACGATTTCCGGCTCTACGCTTTGCGTAGATTCGGTTATGCTGGAGTTCAGTTTTAACGATTCCGTTTGGGTTTATAACGTATCCGAAGCCGTTCGCGATGATGGCACATTCCGCATCGGCGGAGTGGAATTACCGTGTCCGGACTTTTTTGAATGCGATACAATTGACGGCGACCGTTTCCTCTATGCTCGCGGGATTGCATTTCGTGCCGGTTTGTCTGATACTTCCGTTACGGTGCCGCTGCCGATTCATCCGGCATATTTCGAGGCGGAACTTGTTCCGTGCGAAACCGGCTGCCCGACTCGCGTATTTAATTGGAATATTGAAGATTTGCCGACTTCGTGCGATGTAGTAAACATTTATATTTCGGCAGATCAGGGCAACAGCTTCTCGGAAATTGCAAGTCTGCCCGCTACGATTGAGACTTTCTCCTGGAATGTGCCGATTGATTTGCCCGACGAGATTATCGTGCGCTTCTGCTGCGATAACGCTTGTCTGCGTACCGATACGATTTTGAAGGATTATCTGCCGACATATATCAATGTAATTGCACCGAATCCGTTTAATCCGTATAATGAAAAACTTGAGGTTACATATACTGTCCCGATGGAGACAAATGTAAGTATTAAAATAATTGATGCAGCCGATCGCTTGGTTGCCGAACCGGTTCGCTCGGTGCATCGCACTGCGGGAGTTGCTTTCTGCGATACTTGGGACGGCATTCGCCACGACGGCACTGCCTGCGAAAACGGGCTGTATTACGTTGTTCTCGAATTGTCGAATGGCTATCGGCAGGTATATCCGTTATATATAAAGAAATAAAAGTAATCATAAATTGAAAGAAATACAATGAGAATTTTAGTAATTGAGGACGAAAGAAAGGTTGCGAATTTTATCAAGCATGGTCTTGAAGAGGAACGTTATATTGTAGAAACCGTCGCCGACGGGATTACCGGATTGGAAATGGCAATGAATAATCAGGTTGATGCAATTTTGCTCGATATAATGTTGCCCGGCAAAGACGGCTTTACTCTGTTGCGCGAAATGCGCGAAGCCGGCGTAAATACTCCGGTGATAATATTGTCTGCACGTGGAACTACGGAAGACCGCGTACGCGGGCTTGATCTCGGTGCAGATGACTACTTGCCGAAACCGTTCAGCTTTGAGGAACTTGCCGCACGTCTGCGGGCAATCTTGCGCCGATCGATTCCGGAAAAATCAACTAAACTTCGCTGCGGAGATCTTTCGCTAGACACAGTTTCGCACATGGCTTATCGCGGAAACACGGAAATTGAACTGACTTCTAAGGAATATGCCTTGCTTGAATATTTGATTCGAAACAAAAACCGCATCCTTAGCCGTTCTACAATTACGCAGCATGTTTGGAAGCATAATTTTGACCCGGACTCAAATATTATCGACGTTTACGTAAAACGCATTCGATCGAAAATCGAGAAAAAAGACGGAAATTCAAAACAAATGTTACAGAGTATTCGTGGCGTAGGATATAGAATGCGCGAAGTACAATCAGAGGACGGGATAAATGGATGACAGTTTTTCTTTGTATGAATTGCTTACAAATGTGCGTAATAATCTAAAGAAAATTCAGGGCGGATTTGATTTGTATCAGAAAGAATGTTTCGAGCAAAGGACATCTCAATTCTTTTGCCTCGAGCTCAACGGCGAAGCCGGAGAATTAGCGAATATCGAAAAAAAAGAATGGAAGGGACGCAAAATCTCTCCGGAACGATTTGACGATGAAGCCGCTGATGTTCTAATTGCAATATTGAATTATGCAAATGCACGAAAGATTGACCTTGCGGAAGCAGTAGCGTGCAAACTGACAAAAATTGAAAATAAACGTATTGAAATGGCAGAGCGTGGCGAAAAATATTAGCCCGCCAAACATAATAATAGTGAAAAAATGAGACTTAAAAACAAAAATGTAATGGTTACCGGCGCAACGTCCGGTATTGGCAGAGCGTGTGCGAAGGCATTTGCCGCCGAAGGTGCGAATTTGATAATCATGGCACGTCGCGAGGAAGTATTGAACGACCTTAAGTGCGAATTAGCCAAGGAATTCGGTACAAAATCTTATATAAAAAAATGCGACGTCCGCGATTTCGAGCAAGTAAAAAGTGCAATCGAAAGCATTCCGGCGGAATTTCAGCCGATTGGCATTCTGGTCAATAATGCCGGATTGGCTCGCGGTGTCGGCAAAATTTACGATGCAGAACTGAACGATTGGGAAGAAATGATCGACACAAACGTTAAGGGTTTGCTTTATGTTTCGCGTATTATTGTGCCGAAAATGGTTGAACGCAAGCAGGGACACGTGATAAATATCGGTTCAATTGCCGGCTGGGAACCGTATGGCGGTGGCTCGGTATATTGCGGTACGAAGCATGCTGTCCGCGCAATCTCGAAATCGATGGCAATCGACTTGAACGGCACCGGAGTGAAAGTAACCGAAATTGATCCGGGAATGGTCGAGACGAAGTTCTCCGAAGTTCGTTTCCATGGTGATTGTGAAAAAGCGAAAAATGTCTATACCGGCATTACTCCGCTCGTTGGCGAAGATATTGCCGAGCTGGCTGTATTTGCCGCTACGCGCAAATCGCACGTTATGATCCAGACAATGTTGGTAACGCCGACCGCTCAGGCAAGTGCAACTGTTTGTCACAGAGAAAAATAATCGACAAAAAACCCCGAAAGAGGTGAACTTTCGGGGTAAATTCTTGCATTGAAAAATGCGAGGTTGAATGAGAAATTTTATTTGCTTTCCCAGCGGAATTGCTCCTGCAATATCTGCGTGAAAAACTTGTCTAAAAATTCTACTTTTTCCGGCAATTTGAATCTGTATTTGATTACTTTCGTCTTGCCGTCGTATTTGATTGTCATGTCGCAATATGGCATATCCGTGATATGTTGATCGAATTGCAGAGTGTCTTGCTCTTGCAGTTCCGGTGCGTTTTTAAGCACATCAATAAGCGAATCGATTTCGTCGTCGGTCGCTTCTGTCGTGTACCTGCCGATTAGCGGTGTATTTTCCGCCGCGTTCAATTCGATTATTCTGTTGTCTAAATTTACCGAATATACCGGACATTTTCCATAGCATGGAGACTTGCTCAGTGCTATGGAAAGTTCGTTACGTTTTTGATTGTCCGTATCCGCAGAGGTTTGCTCTTTCGGCGTGCTTGAGCATGCGACTAATGAGCATGCAAGGGCGAGATTTATGAACAATTTTAACATATTATTTTACGATAAAGTTGATTTTTTCAGATTTAACGCCGTTATTAACTTCGATGAGATATGCTCCTGCGTTTAAGCCGTTAAGGTCGAGATTTTGAGCATTTTCGCCGATTTGTGCGAAGAAAGAGTCGCTCATGATTTTTTGTCCCTGCATGTTATATACTGTATAATTCAGCATAGCCGGTTTTGCAACGAGGAGGTTCAAAGTAGAATTTTCGTTTGCAGGCATCGGAGTAATGTTGCGGATAGAAAAATCTTGTGTTGTGTATTCGTCTTCGACCGAGCTGGAATTTTCGTCCGGCTGATAATTCAATGTGTAATATGCAGTATTCGTTGAATATAAATAATCAGTGTTGCTTACAGTGTAACGGACACCATTGTTATAAACGATGATATACATATTAGTGAGTTCCGGATCGTAGTCGAAGTGCATTTCTACAGGAGTGGTTCCGAAAGCGTCTACAGATGTAAATTTGAATTTATTCGCATTCGACGGAGTATTTCTGTAATTCGCATACTGCAAAACAATAACGCTAAGAGAATCTCTGACTTTCAAAGGAGTAATGGTCAGAGTAGCACCGCGGTCGGTGTTTAATCTGTAATAATGTGCGGCAAGACGGTTAAGACGCTGTTTGATATTCGGGAAATTAGCACTCTCGAATGTGCGTGGAGTGTTGCCTTGGGTAGTATATTGCAGTTCGCTTGTAGAAGCAGGGAATGTAAAAGAATATTCGCGGTTATTGTTGTGTTCTCTGATTTGATCTCCATTAACAAAATAATATGGCTTTTGTTCCGGATCGTTCGGGAACATCGGAAGCGACATATACATATTTTTTGCAGTTTCGCTGAATGAAGTGCCGTATTTTTTGAGAGTTGTGTTATATGCTTTTATTTCTGTCTCTTCATAGAGTGCGTCGTAAAGTTCTTTTAAAATTTCATTTCCGTACATGCTTGTAAGGTAATTGAAATAAACCCATGTGCCATACGGGAATACATAATTTGTACCCTGATTGTCTCCCGGATTATACTCTGCTCTCGGGTTGAAGTTTAAGCCGAGAGAAGCATTTGAAGTAAAACCTGAGATATAGTTGCAAGGATCGGTGTCGGTCGGATAAACAAATTGTTCAGCCCATACTGCACCACCCTCAAGGGTGAACATATTCATGTTTGCGTATGAAATCATCATCTGGCATGCGTGGAAAAACTCGTGAGCGATAGTAATCTGTGCCGCACTGGAGTCTGTATATCCTGCAGGTTTATTATAAGCAAATGGCGAGTAATCTTCGCGAACAACGATATATGACGGAACGATCATCTGACCTTCGTATGTAACATTTGGGCTTGTATAGCCGAGAACAGACGATTGGCAATATGAATCTGCGATATATACGTCATAAAGGTCTTTGTTTGTAGATCTTGAATATGGCATCAACATGCCGAATTCGACATATTTCTCTCTTGCGTTGTCGAACCATCTTGCATAATCTTCGACTACGTCCGGAACTTCATTGCCGTTTTCGTCCGTTTCATCGACGGCATCAGTGCCGTCCCATTTGAACCATACTCTGAAAGCACCGCTTTCTGATTTGTAATAATCTTGAAATCCTTCAGGGGCTGCCTGAATACTCGAAAGAAATTGAGCATCGTTTTCGGAAAGGATATCTTTATATTTGCCGGCTTCCCAGAGTAAGTGGGTATACTCACGTCCGTTTGGATCAAATTTATCGTTGCCGTTTCTGATTTCTTTAATTTGCTCCATAATTGCTGTAGCGTGTGCCTTATCGGCATTTACTTGCAATTGAGCCTCTTTTGCATGCATGGAAACAGAAAAAAGCAACGGTAACGCGAAAAATCCTAATTTAGTTAATAATTTCATTGATGTTACTCCGTCTTTATTAAAAATAGTTATACATGTTTTTCGTCTTTGATATTTGTTGTAGCACTATATAGACACATAAAGTGTAAATAAAGTTACACAAAAATACGAAATTCATTTATAAAATACAGTATAAATATATGAAAGAAATAAAAAGACCTGAGTGGACACCGGATAATCCCGGAGCAGGATTTACTACCAATGTAATGGACGGAATTGAGGCTTCGCATGACGGAATGACGCATACAAGCCTTAAGCAGCATGCAGCGACATCTGTAAAGCGTGCGAAACTTACTACCGAAGAGCATGTCGCCGGCGTGTTGGCGAAAGATTTGAATATCATTTCGCGGACGATTACGCTTGTAGAGAGCAATTCGAAAACATATATCGAAGCCGCACAGCAGGTATTGAAAAAATTGTTGCCATATACCGGAAAAGCAGTCCGCATAGGCATTACCGGACTTCCCGGTGCCGGCAAGAGTACTTTTATCGAGGCATTTGGCAGTTATTTATGCAATCTTGGCTTAAAGGTTGCGGTGCTCGCAATTGATCCGAGTTCGCAGCTCACGAAAGGTTCGATTCTTGGCGATAAAACACGTATGGAAATGCTTTCGCGCAATAAAAATGCGTTTATCAGACCGTCCCCGTCCGGAGGAACCCTCGGCGGAGTTGCCCGCAAAACACGCGAAACAATGCTTGTATGCGAAGCTGCCGGCTACGATGTAGTTTTGGTGGAAACTGTCGGTATAGGGCAGAGCGAGACGACAGTACGCGAAATGGTCGATTTCTTCCTGCTCGTGCTTTTGCCGGGCGCAGGCGACGAACTTCAGGGAATCAAAAAGGGAAGCGTCGAAATTGCCGACGCATTGATAGTCAACAAAGCCGACGGCGACAATGTTCAAAAAGCCGAATTAACTGCGTCGCAATATCGCATGGCTGTGCATTATATTCAGCCGTCAACCGAAGGTTGGGAAACAAAAGTCGGCACGGTTTCTGCTATTAAAGGAAACGGGATTCCCGAAACATGGCAAATGATAAACGATTATATGAATTTTATAAAATCGAACGGATTTTATAAGCAAAGACGCGACAGACAAACTTTAAATTGGGTTTATTCGATGGTCGAAGAGCAACTGTTGCTCCACTTCTACGAAGACCCGGCAATCAAAGAAATGATTACAAAACTCGAACCGGAACTCATAAAAGGAGAAGTTACTCCGACGAGTGCCGTTACAACATTACTCGACAATTATTTTGAGGAATAAATATAAATGAAATTACTGCTTGCTACAAATAACGGACATAAAATTGAAGAATTTCAGAGGATTTTGGCGGATTTTCCGATAGAAATCGAATTTTTGACGCCGCGTGATCTCGGCATAAGTATTGACCCGGAAGAAACCGGCACTACGCTCTATGCAAATGCGGAAATCAAAGCGATTGAATTTTTCCGCGCAAGCGGGGTTCCGACCGTCGCAGACGATACCGGACTCGAGGTTGAAGCCCTCGGAAATGCTCCCGGAGTTTTTTCCGCAAGATATGCCGGCGAACATTGCTCGCCACGTGCAAACCGAAAAAAACTTCTCGCTGAAATGGACAATTCAGATGACCGCCGGGCACGTTTCAAGACTGTAATTTGCTACTTTGACGGCGACCGTTCGTATTTTGTAAGCGGGAAATGCGAGGGTGAGATTATTCGCGAGGAACATGGAACGCTCGGTTTCGGGTATGATTCGATTTTCCGCCCGGAAAATAATGAAAAGACCTTTGCCGAACTCCTCTCGGAAGAAAAAAATGCAATCTCTCACCGCGGAAATGCGGTGCGAAACTTCGGACATCTACTTCTTGCGATGCAAAAACCGATTATGAAAATCGGATTTCTTGCGTCCGGGACGGGCAGCAACGTCGAGGCGATTATCGAAGCAATAAGTAATGGCAGGCTTTATGCGAAACCGATGATGATTATTTCGAATAACTCGGACGCGAAAGTTCGCGAAAAAGCCGAGAAATACGGCATTCCGTTTAAGCATATTTCGTCGAAAATGTTTGCTTCCGATGACGAACGCGACCAAGCAATTGCTGATGAATTTGCGAACTGCGGAGTGAATATGGTCTGCTTGGCCGGATATATGAAGCAGGTCGGCGAGCCGATTCTGAAGCGCTTCGGCAATAATGTTTTGAATATTCATCCGGCACTGTTGCCGAAATTTGGTGGTGCGGGAATGTACGGAATTAATGTACATAAAGCCGTAATTGAAGCCGGCGAGACCGAATCCGGAGTAACGATTCATCTGGCAAATTCGAAATATGACAGCGGCAAAATTCTTGCTCAGAAGAAAGTCCAAGTGTTGCCGGGCGATTTGCCGGAGACTTTGCAGAAGCGGGTTCTTTGCATTGAGCATACACTTTATGCCGAAACTTTGCAAAAAATCGTTTTGGGCGACATTACTTTATGAGTGACAGGCAGTCCGGAATACGCTCTGCCAAAAATTTGCGGTTGCTTCGGAAATTACATCGTGTGACGGCAGTTACTTTGTGCGGCTTTTTTGTAGTGATGGCCGTGACCGGCATTTTGCTCGGAATGAAAAAGCACTGTTCGTTGCTACAATCGGAGACCAAGACCGGTATTTCGAGCGATGCAAAAGGCTTTTTGCCTATTGATTCGCTAAATCATTTGGCGAAAATATACTTGGCTGAATATGTTTCGCCGGATTTGCCGGATAAGACTGCGAGAATTGAAATTCGCCCTGAAAAAGGGGTAGTGAAATATATCTTCGCCGGACATTTTACCGGCTTGCAGATCGACGCTACCAACGGCAGGCTGCTTGCCACCGAGACCCGCACTTCCAACTTTGTCGAAATGTTGCACGATGGTTCGATTATTGACCGTGTGACGGGCTTTGGCAGTGGAATGTTCAAGTTGATATATACGGCGGTTATGGGCCTCTCGCTTCTGCTTTTCGTCATAACCGGCCTGCTGATAAGACAGCGTAAAAGAAAAGGCAACCCTTGATTGGGCTGCCTTTCTTTTTTATATAAGCGTGTAAAAGTCTTATTTGGTAACTCTTTCAAGCCATTTTACCATGCCGAGCATTACGCCCATAGAAATTATGCAGACTGCCATGAAAACTGCCCAGCAATACCATTGGTTTGCAAAGCTGTTATACATTAACGGGCCAATCCAGATCAATAAGTTGCCGACTGCAGTAGCACCGAGCCATAAGCCCTGGCATACGCCCTGCAAGTGCTTCGGAGCAACTTTCGATACGAACGAAAGTCCGAGTGGCGAGATGAATAATTCGGCTACGGTCAGGAAGAAGTAAGTAACGATCAATACCCACGGACCGGCTTTGATGCTGTTCTGTGCAGTGATGTCCATTGCTCTGAATACGTCGCCTGCCGGATAACCCTGTATAGAAGCAAAGATTGCGAGGAATAAGTATGCACATGCGGCGATACCCATACCAATTGCAATTTTGCGCGGAGTGGAAATTTCAATGCCTTTTTTGGTCAGGCGACCGAAGAACCACATGATAATCGGCGTTAAGAAAATTACGAAGAACGGATTAACTGCCTGCCAGATTTCCGGCGGAATTGATGCTGTATCTACGAAGTCGCGGGCAAATACCGAAAGCGACTGACCATTCTGGTGGAATGAGAACCAGAAGAAGATTGCGATACCGAGCACGGCAAACAATGCGTACATTCTTTGTTTGATTTCGGCTGCCATTGCGGCTTTTTCTTCCGGAGTGTAATTAACGGCTTGTGCTGCTTCTTTCTTTGCCGGATTCGGAAGAGTTTTCTTCGTAGCGATAAAGATAAACAGTGAAATAAGCATTGCAGCAACAGAGGCGAGGAATGAATAGTGAACGCCTGTGTTGAATACGTCAAGATAATTTGTGCAGAATGCCAATAAATCAGCCGGAATAGTTGTTTTACCGGTAACTTCAGTAAAGAGTGCTTTGAGGTTTTCTAATTCGGCGCCTGTGAGTGCACCGGCTTTGTTTATGTATTCGTGGCAGAGTGCCGGCAAACTTGCGTTATATAACAGATTATTAACGCCAAGCCACCAACTTCTTAAAACCGGTGCAATAAACGGTGCTACCAAGCCACCGATATTGATGAATACATAGAAAATCTGGAAGCCCGGATCGCGCTTGCTCTTTGCAATGCGAAGAGCTTCTTCGCCTTTTTTAGCGGCGTCCGCTTCGAAGTTATCGTACATCTGACCAACGATTGCCTGCAGGTTGCCCTTAAACAAACCGTTACCAAATGCGATTAGCAATAATGCAAAACAAGTAAATGGCAACAACCAACTCATGTTTTCGTTAGTTGATAAGATAGGAATAGAAATAAGCACATAACCGGTTGCCATTATTATCAAACCGGTCATGATCGTACCTTTGTAGTTTTGTTTCTTGTCGGCAATCATACCACCGACTAAACTCAGTACATAAATTAGTGCATAAAATACGGAATAAATTATTCCGCTGGCTTGATCGCTTATGCCGAATTTAGAGCATAAGAACAAAAGCAAAACGGCATTCATAATGTAATAACCGAAGCGCTCGCCCATGTTCGATAACGCGGCCGCGACTAACCCTTTCGGATGATCTTTGAACATCATACCTCCATTTGTTGATTATAATAGATAAAAAATAGTGTCATAGTCTTTCGAATATGCCTTATGCTGCACAGACTATTCGAAATTTACAAAATAATATCGGCAAATTAGTAAATATTTTCGATTAATAAAAGAAAAAAATTGACAAGGTAAATATTTTGAATAAATATTCAATATTTATGCTGATTTTTCGTCTTTACACTGTATTTTTTTAGAATATCAGAGAAAAATAAGTGAGTGTGTATAAATATTTAATTGTCGGGCTGGGAAATCCGGGCGAACAGTATAGTGGAAACAGACATAATATCGGCTGGATGGCTGTGGAAGAGTTTTTAAAAAGGCATGATGGAAAAATTGTGCAGGAATCGGATATTTACATGGCGTGCGAAGTCAAATATGCCAAGAAAAATATCCTCGTCTGCTTTCCGACGACTTACATGAACGGCTCCGGCGTTGCTGTAAAGAAAATTGCCGCCAAATATGAAATCCGGACGCAGGATATTATCGTGGTGGTTGATGAATACAATTTTCCGCTCGGCAAGGTGCATCTGAAAAATACCGGTTCTGACGGCGGGCACAACGGCATGTTGAATATCATTACCGAACTTGGTACGCGTGATTTTAATCGCTTACGCCTCGGTATAGATAAAAATTTTGGGCAGGGAGAATTGGTGGATTATGTCCTTTCGAACTTCGCAGAAGAAGAATTGCCGAACTTGGCAATTACAATCAATAAGGCAGTGGATTCGCTCGAATGTGCGATCAGAAACGGCGTAAAACGTTCGATGTGTGTAGTAAATTCCGAAGAACTTTGGAATTCGAAAGAAAAAAAGACACAGAAAATTTCGGAAACTGTAACGGAATAGATGAAACTTTTCGTCGGAAAAAGTGTTATTGTTTTTGGAACTTAGTATAAAAACATGATGCACGATGAAAATTCAAACGAAAATTATTGACATTATTGGCGATCGGCTGCGAGCGGATGCCCTGCAAGCATGGGAGAATTACGAGCGGACGAAGTCTGTGCTTCCTCTCGCCGAACTTTCTTGTTGCCTGCCGGGGGGTGCAATTCCTGTTTTGGTAAATATCCTGACCTCGCGTCCGCGGCTTGGAGCTCAGAGTGGAGCAGATGGCAACCTTGCGATACGGCTGTGTCGCGAGATATTTCCGCCTGCCACGATTTGCCTTGTGCCACAAAAACTACTCAAGTGCGATCTTGCATTCGAAATCTATTATGCTGAAGGCAATTCGGAGGAAGATCCTTCTAACGTCTCTGCTCTTGCCTTTAAATCTTCGTCAGACGATAAATATACTCATTGCTTTAATGAATTGACCGCTGAACTATCTTCGCGCGGCTTGGGCGTGGCAGATATTATGCGGCAGTGGAATTATGTCCCGAATATAGTCGGCAATCCGGAAACTCATGCTCCGGATGAATATCCGCAATTTAATGCTGCACGCCGTGCGTCCTATGGTAAAATGAAAACTCCGCCTGCCGCAACCGGAATCGGCGCAGACGGCGGTGAATTTACTTTGATTGCACTTGCCGGTAAAATTAAAAAATATGCGATAGAAAATCCGCTGCAGGTTTCGGCACAAGATTATTCGAAATTAGCGGAAACTCCGCTTTTTTCTCGTGCGATGTATCTCGATGGCGGAACATGTTTGATTTCCGGAACGGCGGCGATTTTGGGCGAGGAAAGCCTCGACGGCGGGCTTGCGGAGCAAACCGCACAGACTGTAGCGAATATTCAAAAACTGATTTCTCGCGAAAATATAATGCAATATGTGAAGGATCTACCGGCCGGAAATATTGAAGTCTGCACATTGCGAGTTTACATAAAACGGGGCGAAAATCCCGATCTTGCGGAGGAAATTATTCGTCGGGCGTTCCCACAGGCGGAAATTAAATTCCTCGAAGCCGATGTTTGCCGCCCGGAGTTGCTGGTCGAAATTGAGGGTGTCGGGCAACTTCGTGGCTGAAAATCAGCGTAAACGCAAGCAGAGACGTAAATTACTGCGTCTCTGCCTAAAAACTAAATTTGCGGAAGCAAATATTATCAAAATTAATTTTCCGCCACTACATCTTGGATGTCCGATTTGATTTCCTTCGCGACTGCGTGCTGATGCTTTTCCTTCGGGAGGTCTTTCAGGCTGAAATTCCCGTCCTTCTCGATTTTCTCGATCAATTCTCTCGTAATCGTGATTTTCTTCAATTTCTTATTATCCGGCAGAGAATACATTACCGGAATCATGATTTTTTCGATGATCGAACGCAATGCTCTCGCACCTGTTTTGCGCTCGATTGCGATATCGATTATATATTCCGTCGCCGAGTCGTCGAAAGAAATATTTACGCCGTCTATGTGGCATAACTTCTTGTATTGCTTGAAGATAGCGTTTTTCGGCTTTGTGAGAATCGAACGTAATGCGTCGCGGTTTAACTCTTCGAGCGGAGCAATAACCGGCAGACGCCCGATTAATTCCGGAATAAGTCCGAACTTGACCAAGTCGGTTTGCTCGACCGACTTCAGCAAATCAAACGATTCTGCAATTACTTCGTCCGAATTTGAATTAAATCCGATCAGCGTCTTGCGTTTGCGCTTAGCAATCATTTTCTCTAATCCGTTGAATGCACCACCGCAAATAAACAAAATATTTTTTGTGTCAATGTGGATTAATTGTTGTTCCGGATGCTTTCTGCCGCCGTTTGGCGGAATTCCGGCAATAGTTCCCTCGAGGATTTTCAGCAGCGACTGCTGGACGCCTTCGCCGGAAACGTCGCGCGTAATGCTCGTCGAGTCGCCTTTTCGTGCGATTTTATCGATTTCGTCGATGTAAATAATTCCGCGTTCCGCTTTTTTGACGTCGAAATTGCATTTCTGCAAGAGCGAGAGGAGAATTGTCTCGACATCGTCGCCGACGTAGCCCGCTTCTGTAATTGTTGTAGCATCTGCGATTGCGAACGGAACGTTCAGGAGCTTCGCCAGTGTGCGTGCGAGAAGCGTTTTACCGGAGCCGGTCGGACCCAGCAACAAAATATTGCTTTTGTCGATTTCAATATCGTCAAATTCTTTTTTTGTCAGGAATTTTCCGGTGCGTTTATAGTGGTTATATACGGAAACCGCGAGGACGGTTTTTGCGTAGTCCTGCCCGATGACGTATTCGTCCATCGCTTTTTTGAGTTGCGACGGTGTGGGAAGATTTTCGACGTTATCGACCTCTACATCCGCGAATTCCGCATTTATGTCTTCGCCGTTAATGATTTGCATCGAGCGGCGGACGCAATTATCGCATATATAGATTTGATTCGGACCTTCGAGCAGACAATTCACTTCTGAAACGTCTCTTCCGCAGAACGAGCAACTTGTTGTTGTCTTTTTTGTCATATATTATTGTAACCTAAATTGTTTTCTGAATTTGCAATTTACTAAAGACGCGCTGCGTATCTGATTATTGTATGTGTGATTTGCGATACTTACTTAATTTATAAATATACACTATTTCTGTGTTTAGTCCGTCTATAAAATGTTAAAAGTTTTGCAACATATCGACCAAATACGAATGCAGGAAAATATAGAACTTTATAGAACGAAGATCGATAAAATCGACCGTGCAGTGATTGAGTTGCTTGCCGAAAGAAAACGCCTCTCCGAGGACATTATCCGGGCGAAACACGAAATGAATATGCCCACCGAAGATCTCGAACGCGAAAATGAAATAATCACCCGCCTCCAGCAGCATGCGAAAGATACGCTTGCTCCGGAGTTTGTAATGGAAATTTACCGCAATATTTTCCGAAGTGCAAAAGCCGCATTTAAAGAGAAAAAAGTTTGTGAAAACGAAATTTTTAAAGAAATTAAAGCAAAAAAAATACTTATTGCCGGACCTTGTGCGGTGGAGTCGTCCGAGCAGATTCATACAATTGCGAAAGAACTGTCTGAATGTGGCGTGAAATATCTCCGAGGTGGCACGTTTAAGCCGCGTACTTCGCCGGATTCGTTTCAGGGATTGGGCATGCCCGGAATTGTATTTCTGGATCGTGCCGCAAAAGCATACGGCATGTATTCGGTTAGTGAAATCACCGGCGTTTATCAACTTGAACAGGGGTTTTCCAAAGTCGACATTCTGCAGATAGGCAGTCGTAACGCTATGAATTTTGAGTTACTTAAGGCGGTTGGGCGCTATACTGCCGCCGAGCAGAAGCCGATAATTTTGAAGCGTGGATTTTGGATGACTATTCGCGAATTTCTTGCTGCTGCGGAGTATATTCGCAGCGCGGGCAACGGTTCGGTGATTTTGTGTTTGCGCGGGATTCGCACTTTCGAGCAGATTGATTCGGAATTTCGTTTTACGCCGGATCTTGCGTCAATACAGGAAATAAAGAAACTTTCCGACTTGCCGGTAATTTTCGATCCGTCGCATTCCGCCGGTAAAGCGGAATTTGTTCTCCCGCTGGCAAAAGCCGCGATAGATCTCGGTGCAGACGGAATTATTGCAGAAGCACATAATAAGCCGGATTGTGCATTAAGCGACGCGAAACAGTGCGTTTTGCCGAGCGAAATCGGCAAACTTGCCCAATACATTGAAAACGTAAATCGTGCAAATCAAGCCAAGTAATGTTTGGTTCACTGCCTAAAAATGCGTAATTTTGCAAAGATATAATCGATGAAAAATGAGAAATCATACTATGAAAAATATATACAGAATAGCCGTAATCCTTTTGGTTATAACGTCATTGACTTCGTGCATCGTCGTAAAAAACGATACAATAGTTGAAGAAACCGAGCAAATCGTAAATCTTAGTCCCAAGCCGTCCGTTGCGATGAGCGACGAAATTGTTCGTTCTAAAGACGGCGACATGATTGCTTTTTTGCCCGAAGGCTGGTTTTTCGTCAATGTTGACGATCAGGCGGCTTCGAGTGTTTTCGCCGTTGCCGTAAATCCCGACTACACGCTTGCGGCGGTTTTCTCGTGTATTTCCGAGACTCCGGAGTACGAGGATATAATCAAACGCGAAGGCTTAATCGGGTTGTCGCGGATATTTTTTGATCGCCATAGTGCAAAAACCGGTGGCGATGCAAAAATGATCGGCTCGTCGTCGTCGATGTCTATGGGACCGCTTGAGTTCGGGCGCTATAATTTTTCTACTGCCGGCGGTTCGAATTTGTGCCGTTCTGCTGTATTCAAATCGAGTATGTACAACTTATATGAAATATCTGTAATCCAGATGGAATTTCGTCTGATGCCGCTTCCGACGCAGAATGAAATTGAACAAATATTTTCTTCAATAGTGGCAACTATTCAATATTAAACGGAGGTGATTTGATGAGTTTATGTACTTTAATGGCGACTGCCGACAAATATTTGCGGCCGGCTCTGAACGGAATCAGCCCGAAATTTGCAGTTCGGGTTTATTCGCCCGGCAGAAAAATCTTTCTCAAAATGCTTGCAAACGAGTCGCTCGACGGACGTAGCGTCGTGCCGGAAAAATATCGTCGCACGCTGTGGGGAATCGATTTTTATTCGACATTAATGAACTCGGCCGGAATGTTTAAGCACGGTGAAGGCTATGAAACTGCGTTCAGACAGGGTGCTGGAGCGTATCTCTGCGGAACTTCAACCGATAAACCGCGCCTTGGAAACGCAAAATTCGGCGTGAAAACCCCGTTTATTTCATATCCGTACTCCGGTGCTTCGTCGAATTGGATGGGCTTGCCGAACTTCGGGCATGACGATCTTGCCACAAGAATTCAGAAAATCGAGAAACATTCACTCTGCCCGATCGGAGTAAGTCTAAGTCCGCAGCCGGATGCCGATAGCCTCGAAGACAGTGCCGCCGGAGTTGTTCGCGGATTGAATATTTTCGATAAAACGCAGGCGGATTTTGCGGAAATCAACGAAAGTTGCCCGAATGTGCCTCATGATGTTGCTTGCGGTGCAAAGAATGCTCCGGATGCAAACATGGTTGCCCGCCTCGAAATAATTTCTCGCGAGTTTCTCAAAAAACGAAATCGCAATTTTCCGGTTATAGTGAAATTTTCGAACGATACAGATCCGATGCTTGTTCCGCAGTTGCTCGAATGCTTGGTTTCGCTCGGCTTCGACGGCGTGAATTTCGGCAATACCTCGACTGATTACGATAAATTGCACCCGCTTTTCGAAGAGCAGGACTTGCCTGCACTCGATTATTTTATCAAGAATTTCGGTGGCGGAGTCAGCGGAAAAGTCTTGCGACATAAATCATACGAACTTTGCTATACTGCACTCGCGAACCTGAAAACCATGAACGTTCCGCAGGAATTCCGGGTTGTTCGCACGGGCGGAGTTGCCGAGTATTCCGATATTGAAAAGTCCGAACATGTCGGAGTAGACCTGAACCAATGGTTTACCGGATATTTTGAGGCATTTGCAGAATATGGGCATGATTTATATACGCAGATTTTAAAATAAAAAAATATACGCAAAACTTTGATTTGTCGAAAAAAGTCCGTAATTTAATAAACAGATTACTTTTAATGATTATTAATTATACGGGCGAAAAAAATGCATAGAATTAATATTCACTGCGTAGGAATGCGCGACGGCTTGCAAATGGAAAAAACCGTTGTGCCGACAGATGTTAAAATTCAATGGGTAGAGGGACTCTACAAAGCAAACCCGGATATTGTTCAAATCGGCTCGTTCGTGCATAAAGAGCGAATGCCGCAAATGGCGGACACGGACGAACTGTTTATAGAATTGAATAAGCGCGGAACGAAGCCGGAAGGAGTGACGCTCAGCGGGCTTGTATTAAACGAAAAAGGACTCGAAAGAGCGATGAATTGCGGTGTGGGCATGGTCTGCATCGGGGCGTCTGCCTCGGAAACCCATTCCATGAAAAACACAGGCAAGACGGTTGAAGATGCCGTTTCGAGATTGATCAAAATGGCACAGGAAGTCGAAAAAACAAATATTAAATTGCAGGTCTCGGTGCAGAGTGCATTCGGCTGCGGCTTCGAAGGCGATATTGACGAAAATAAAATTTATGGCATTGTAGACCGATATCTCAATGCAGGAATAAAACTTATAAGCCTGGCAGATACAGCGGGTTATGCTAATCCGTCTCAGGTGGAACGAATATATAATAAGGTATTTTCCATGGCACCGGACGATGTAGAATTTGCGTGCCATTTTCATAATACATTCGGAATGGGTCTTGCAAATTGCTATGCCGCATATAAAGCCGGAGTGCAATATTTCGAGGCGGCGTTCGGCGGCCTGGGCGGATGTCCGTTTACAAAAAAAGCGGCAGGAAATGTTCCGACCGAGGATTTAGTCGAAATGTTCCAAAATATGGGGCGTATAAAGCATATAAATATTGACGCATTGAATGATGTGGCAAAATCCATAAGCGAGTATTTCGGCAGAGAATTGCCCGGATATGTCTATAAAACCGGATCTATAAAACATTAATAATGCAAAAATACAGAAAATTCATGTCGCCGGCTATCGAAGAGGCTCGCAAAGCACTCGAGACCGGCGACATTCCGATTGGAGCCGTCATTACTTGTAGGGACGAAATAGTTTCGCGTGCACATAATGAAATCGAAAAAAGCGGTAATCCGCTTGCACATGCCGAAGTGCTCGCAATTGAGCGGGCGACGGCGAAACTCGGAACAAAATTTCTGAATGATTGCTCAATATTTGTAACTGTCGAACCCTGTCCGATGTGTGCCGGTGCAATAGTGCTCGCACGAGTGGGCAAGGTGGTTTTTGGGGCGAACGAACCGAAATTCGGAGCGTGCGGTTCGCTGTATATGATTGCGGCGGACGAGCGGCTGAACCATCAGGCGAAAATTATCGGCGGAATTATGGAAGCCGAATGTGCGGAATTAATCAAAGATTTTTTTAGGGCAAAGAGAGAAAATAATGTTTGAAAACGAGGATTTGAACGAAAAACTTTCGCCGGCACTGTACCTTGTGCCGACACCGATCGGAAATGTAGAGGATATAACCCTGCGGGCACTTAAAGTGCTGGCAAATGCCGATATTGTGGCTTGCGAGGATACGCGCACAAGTGCGGTTTTGCTGAAAAAAATCGGAGTGCATGCGCTGCAATTAACCAGTTATCACGAGTATAACGAACGCGAAAAAGCACCACAACTTGCGAAATTGATCGAAGAAGGGAAGTCGATTGCTCTGATTTCTGATGCAGGAATGCCCGCTTTGAGCGATCCGGGGTATCGCCTGATTAACGAAACGATAGGTCTCGGGCAGACGATTGTTCCGCTTCCCGGTGCAAATGCACTTCTTCCGGCACTTGCAGCGAGCGGTTTCCCGACGAATGAGTTTATGTTTATGGGATTTCCACCTCAGAAAAAAGGTCGCAAAACGTATCTCGAACGCCTTGCGTCGCGAGATTGCACGGTGATTGCGTATGAATCCACTCACCGCATTGTAAAATTTATCGGCGAAATTGCCGAATATTGTGGCGAAGATCGTCGCGTATGCATTGCACGAGAGATCTCGAAAATTTATGAGGAGTTTATCCGCGGCACAGCCGGCGAGGTCAGGCAAATCGTAGC
>JAQUZU010000002.1:18749-23138 GCA_028691175.1 Candidatus Kapaibacterium sp.
ATTGCAATCTCGATATGCAGCCTGAGAAACTTCGGATCGCACGGTTTGTTTAATACGTCGAAATATGCCGGCAAATTACTCTTGGTGAAAACCTCGGGTTTGTCGATTGACGTAAAAAATATAATAGGAATGCCGTATTTAGTCATGATGAGGCGGGCGGTTTCGATGCCGTCAAAGATACTGTCGTCGCCGAGCGAAACGTCCATCAAAACTAAATCCACGTCATGATTTCCGACATAAGAAATTGCGCGAGTGCAGTTATCGCGTATTGCGATTTCGTAATCGTCGAATTTTTCGAGCATGTTTTCGACCATATGAGAGGCGGTGGGCTGGTCATCTACTACGAGTATTAGTTTTTTTGCCATTGTATTTCCAAATAAATTTTACGCGAAAATATTCCTCCCCTAATTTGGGGAGGAATTTGAATATTTATAAGTTATCTGCGATTGCTTGTCCCATTTCGAGTGTGGTTGAAGTGCCGCCCATGTCGTAAGTGCGGACTTTTCCTTCGCGAATGACTTTCGCAGTTGCATTTTCGATTTTATCTGCCAGTTCGGTTTCGCCGAGCCAGTCGAGCATCATTTTTGCGGCAAGAATCGTTGCAATCGGATTTACTTTATATAGTCCGGTATATTTTGGAGCGGAGCCGTGCGACGGTTCGAATACGCCGAGTTTGTCGCCGATGTTGCCGGAGCATCCGAAGCCCAAGCCGCCGACCATCTGAGCGGCAAGATCACTGACGATATCGCCATAGAGATTCGGTGCAACAAGGACGTCGTAGTTGTCCGGATTTTTCAGCAACCACATTGTCATTGCATCTACATTTGCGTTGTCAACTTTAATTGTCGGATATTCCTGCGCTACCTGATTGCATATTTCGAGAAACATTCCGTCTGTTGCGCGGACTACATTTGCTTTATGTACGATTGTTACTTTTTTGCGGTTATGCTCTTTTGCAAATTCAAAAGCGGCACGAGCGATTCGTTCGCACCCTTTGCGTGTGTTGATTTTGCACGAAACGGCGAAATCTTCGCCCTTCATGTCGGCGTATTTCGCAAACGGCTTGGAGAGTTCTTTAAGTGTAGCAGAAAGTTTTTCCGGTACAGTATTGAATTCTACTCCGCAATACATGTCTTCGGTGTTTTCGCGGAACATTACGATGTCTATATCGTCCTTATAATTCAATGGGTTACCCGGATAAGCCTTGCATGGACGCAAGCAGTTATACAGGTCGAAAGTCTGGCGCATACGCACGATTGGCGAGCGATAGACTAATCCTTTGCCCTGAAGTTCCGGGACAAGTTCCTGTTCGGCAGTTTTTACGGGTTTCGAAGTAATTGCTCCGAACATTGCGGCGTCGACATTGTGTAAGAGGTCAATAGTGCGCTGCGGAAATGCGTCGCCCTCCTTGCACCAAAATTCCCAGCCGATGTCGCCATGAATATATTCAGCACTAAAGTTTAACTTATCTAAAACAATTTTTGTGGCTTCGAGTACTTCGCTGCCGACGCCGTCGCCGGGTAGCCAAGCAATTTTATAAGATGCTTTTTTGCAATTTTTAACTGCCATATCGAGACTCCAATTTGTTAATAGAAATACTAAAATGTAATAATACAAAGATAAACAGAATAATCAGATTTACAAATAAAAAAGAAAAAAATTTCGAAAAAATGGCAGTGAAAATTAAAAATCAGGTCAGGCGTAAAATGTAAAACGTTGATCCCGAGCAAAATGTCAGAATCAACGTTTTACATTTATTTCCCGTTTTGGGAACATCGCGAAGCACGCAACCTATAAAGGCAAAGCCCTTATTTCTTTACAGCAGCGCAAATTTTTGCGAATGCTTCAGGTTTGTTCATAGCGAAGTCGGCTAAAACTTTTCTGTTGATGTCGATGTTGTTTACTTTCAAACCGTTCATCAATCTTGAATATGTAGTGCCGTTCAATCTTGCAGCGGCGTTAATACGAGTAATCCACAAACTGCGGAAAGTTCTCTTTTTAGCTTTTCTGTCGCGATATGCGTATTGTAAGCCTTTTTCAATATGGTGTTTAGCTATGGTCCATACGTTTTTGCGCATTCCCCAATAGCCTTTGGCCAATTTTATAAATTTTTTGCGTTTAGCGCGGGAAGCTACTTTATTCACACTTCTTGGCATGACATTTCTCCGTTTAAAATTACGAAATATATTATTACTTGGGCATAAGGAGAGCTTCAATCCCCTATGAACCCGCTCTGTAAAGTTATTACAGAATACAAAAATACGAATATTGTTAGAAATATGCAAGAAAATAATTAACGAAACAGTTTGTGATTGCTATAAATAATTGCGTAACATTTTATGTCTTTTTTCGTTACATTACCAAGAAGCAGATGATTTTACACAATAAACAAATTTTAAAGGAAAAACATGAGAAAACTATTACTCGCTGTTTTAATGCTTGCGGCATTTGTGCCAATGCTTGCACAGGAACATCATTTCCCGACTTATCGCGAAATCCAGGATTTCCGCCAGGCATCGCCGGGTGCGTTTCGTACCGGACTATATGGTTTCGATAATCCGGCCATATTAATGTATAATAATTCCTCGGAAATAATGATTCAAACTTCGAGCGACAACGACCGACAGTTCAAATTTGACCGCTGGGGATTTTTCTGGCAATTCGGCAATTCGTCGCTTAATGCTATCACGCAAAAGCAATATGGCGAACACATTACCGACTGGCGATATTCGTTTGCATTTGGCGATCGCTCGCTTGCTTTCGGACTGAATTATGGTTTTACCGGCGGTGCGAAATCCGCTTTTCGCCGCTCGAACACACTCGGCTGGGGCTTCCTGATCCGTCCGAACGAATACGTATCTCTTTCCGGATCACAGACTTATGCGCTTTCGTATGATGACGCGGAAAGTGTCGTCGATCTTGCAATTCGCCCAATAAAGGGATATTTGCTGACGCTGTTTGCCGATTATGCAATGTTTCACGACGAAAAACTCAAAGACGGCACTTGGAGTGCGGGCTTGAGCTGGGAATTTCTCGATGGCTTACGTGTAAACGGAACATATCGCGACGATAAATCCATTGCTCTCGGCATAGATATGAGTATGAGATATTTCGGTATCGGTGCAACTGCCGGCTTCAACGAAGACGGCGACGCTTCTTATCGCTCATATTCGGTTAAATTTGGCGGCCCTGACCGCAGTTTTCTCGATGAATTCCTTGCCGATCGCCACTGGCTTTCGCTTACATTAAAGGGCGGAATCAAATACCAGGAATATAAATGGTTTAAAAATGCGGCAACACTTTCGGAAATTCTGCTCAATCTCGAAGATGCCGCAAAAGATCCGAATGTTCCGGGTATAGTAATTGATGCACGCGAAATATCCGGCGGAATATCTACAATGTGGGAAGTTCGCGATGCACTTCAAAATTTCCGTCTTAACGGAAAGAAAGTAGTTGTATTTCTTGAGCGTGCCGGCATTGCCGGCTATTATTTAGCATCATGTGCCGATAAAATCGTGCTTGATCCGCTCGGTTCGGTGCAGGTTTCCGGGTTTGCGCTTACTCGCAGTTACTATAAGAAATTACTCGATAAACTCGGCATCGGCTTCGAAGAAATCCGCAAGTTTAAGTATAAATCTGCTTACGAAAATTTCGCACGCGACGAAATGAGCGAAGGCGACCGCGAGCAACGCCAGCGTTTTATTGATGATTGGTTTAACACAATTAAAACCGACATTGCGGCTTCGCGCGGAATATCTCCGGCAACGTTCGATCAAATTGTGGATTCGAAAATAACACAAAATGCTAAGTCGTCTATTGCCAATAACTTAGTTGATACACTTGCACGTTGGGACAATTGCAAAGATGTTCTGAAGAAATTATTCCCGGACGAAGACGCTTCAGTTTTCTGCACGAAAAGTTTAGTTTCAAATGAGCACGAAGAAGAGCCTATCGACGACAAATGGGGCTATGATGCCGCCGGCATCGCATTGATTTACATCACCGGCGATTGCGATATGAACTCAGGCATAAAAGCACGCAAAACGGCAAAGTTGGTTCGCAGCGCGGCGAAAAATCCAAATATTAAGGCAATAGTTTTGCGGGTTGACTCTCCGGGCGGAGACGCAATGGCGAGCGATTACGTTGCAGATGTTGTCCGCGAATTCAAAGGCAAAAAACCGATAATCGTATCACAAGGCGCTATGGCGGCTTCCGGTGGCTATTGGCTTTCGATGTATGCGGACAAAATTGTCTCGACTCCGCTTACACTTACCGGATCAATCGGCGTTATCAGTGCCTGGATTTACGATAAGGGACTTTCCGACACGCTCGGCATCCATGCGGAAACGCTCAAAACAAGCAAATATTCCGACCTTGGGCAATCGTTCA
>JAQUZU010000002.1:23238-28894 GCA_028691175.1 Candidatus Kapaibacterium sp.
GTATCCGTTGCATTGAAAGAGTGCCGTGATACGCTCGCATTAATCGCAAAATACAGATATGCGAATACGAGCAATGTCATGACATTGGTGGATAATATGAGCCAAATGCTCAATTACAGCCGCCAAAATCTTAATTGATTAATTACTACGGAGTAGCAGATGGGAACTTTTACGGCTTTGGAGACCTCGAAAAGAGGTTTAATGGCTCACCAGTATGCGCTTAATGTTACGAGTAATAACATTAACAACGTAAATACTGCGGGCTATTCGCGCAGAACTACGGAAATGACCGAAACTACTCCGAGTAGTTCAGTGCAGGGCTATGTCGGCACAGGAGTAACTGCCGACAGCTTAAGAACTTATCGCGAGGAGTTTTTCGATAAAGAAATTCGATCGTCGCTTGCACGCCAGGCGGGATATGATACTGACGAGAAAGTATACGAGAAAGTTGAAGCAATTCTTGCCGAACCGACAAAATCCGGAATTGGCGAAGTCGTGCATAAGTTCCTTTCAACATTCGAAGATGTGGCGGATAATCCGCAGAATTTAAGTTTGCGCGATTTCGTGGTTGAATCTGCACAAACGCTGACTGACCGTCTGCACGCAACCGCGAGCAGTCTCGACGCCACTCGCAACGACGTATTGAGAGATATGAGTGCGGATGTAGATTCGGTTAATAAACTTTTGTCGAGCATTGCCGAACTGAATAAATCAATCGAAAATGAATATGCCTCTACCGGCACTGCGCCGCAGACTTACGTCGACGAGCGCGAGAAAGCGATTGAAGAATTGGCAGAATTTACCGGTGCGACGATTACTGAAGATGATAACGCACAAGTAAATGTATATATAAACGGAGTAAATGTTGTAACCGGGCGGATCGCCTCGACTTTGCGTTTAGATAAAACGGTTAACGAAGTTTCCGGCGAAATTACCGCACAGGTCAGCCGGGTAAATTCAACCGGAAAAGTAACCGAATCGGTTTCGCCGACGAGCGGTTCGATGGCGTCGCAACTTAAGTCGTATAATTCGCTGCTCGATCCGGTAGATTCGTCGAGCGATTATTCGGTTTATACCGAACTGAACGAATATGTAAGTACGCTTGCCGAAAAAATCAATATGATAAGCGTTTCGGGTTATGGACTGAACGATACGGGAGAAATTCCGCCGGGCAGGACGTTTTTTGATTCGTCAAATGGCGAAATCACTGCCGCAAACATCACTTTGAACGAAGAAATTGCCGCGGACAGCGCGAATTTGACTCTCTCGGATAGTGCGGGCGAAGCCGGCAACAATGTCAAAGCTCTTGAGTTTGCACGCGTGGCGAATGATACAACTTTTAACGCTGCGGGGCAAACGCATGCCGAAGTATATGCCGGAATTCTCGGCAAGGTAGGCACGCAATATTCAGATGCACAGTCCGGAGTTAAAACCATGCAGACGGTAGTCGATCAACTCGAGAGCCAGCGCGATTCGATGATTGGAGTTGACCTCGACGAAGAGGCTATCGATCTAGTAAAATATCAAAAAGCATACGAAGCATCTGCGCGAGTTTTGAATACGACGAACGAAATATTGCAAACACTTATTAATTTAGGAGCGTAATTTTTACGAAGCATTATGAGAATTACATCTACAGGGTATTCGGCAAGTTATATTCATACGTTGAATAATATCCAGGAAAGCAAATATAAAAGCGAAACGAAAATTACGACCGGAGGCGAAACGCTTTCGCTGGCAGACAGCCCGAAAAATGTCGTCAACGAAAAAATGCTTAACGAAAATATCAGTCGCAACAAAAAATATATCAATAATATTGAAGCGGCAAATACGACTATGCAGGCCTCCAGCAATGCAATCGAGGGAATGATCGATATGCTCTATGATACGCGTACGATGGCGATTAACAGCACTCAAACCAGCAATATGGGCAATCTTAATACGCTTGCGGGAGAAATGCGGAATCAGATTGATGATTTCATCATGAAGGCAAATACCGAAGCGAACGGCGCGTTTCTGTTTGCTGGGACGGCTACAAATAACGCCTCGCTGACCGAAGCGGACGGCACGACGCACGACCAGCCTTTTGCAATTGTCGAGGGTGAGCCTACAGCGGATAATCCGAGCGGGCTGAAGGTGGAATTTTACGGAAATTTCAAGGATAAAAGCATTAACAAAGACGCTGCTACCAGCGAGGTAATAAATGTTACTGCGGACGACATGTTCGGGGCAGACGGCGTCGAAGCACTTTCCGCTTTAATAGATCTCTATAACGTAATGGCATACAACGAAGACGGCACTTTGCGCGACGATCTTGATTATTATACTACAACCGATACGGCAAAGTTGAGCGATGCACAGGCGAAAATCGCCGATTTGAGCGATAATTTATCGCGGGTGAACTCGGTTACAGGATCAAAAATGAACCGCATAAATGCAATTAAAGAGCAGATGACGACTGAAAATACCAGACTGAATTCCGTGCTTACATCGGTAGCCGATACGAACTATGCCGACGCCACGATGCAGCTCTCGAAAGATAAAGCCGCACTCGAATATGCACTGCAGGTCGGTTCGCTGATACAGTCGCAGAATACGCTTTTCGATTTTTTGGGATAAAGCGCACTACTCGAAAATTAATTTTTACATGCGGGCGAAGATGCAGAGAAATCTTCGCCCGTTTTCTTTGTGTTTTTTTTGATTAATGCAATATTGTGCTGTATGAGTTCGTCTCTAAATTATTAAAATAACAAGATAGAAATCTAAACCTATTTGGAAATAAATATGAAAAAAGAACTCTATTCAGAAGTACCCGTTACTCGCAAAACAGCCGATGAAGTCGGCTTGAATCAGGAAGAATACGATCAAATAGTTGCCCTTCTGGGCAGAACTCCTACTTATACCGAGCTCGGCATGTACGGCGTTCTCTGGAGCGAACATTGCTCCTATAAAAATTCGATCAAACAGATCAAAACGCTCCCACGTTCCGGCGGCAGACTGCTTGTCGATGCCGGCGAAGAAAACGCAGGCTTGGTCGATATAGGCGACGGCTATGCAATCTGCTTCAAAATCGAGAGTCATAACCACCCTTCGGCAATTGAGCCGTTCCAGGGGGCTGCAACCGGCGTAGGCGGAATTTTGCGCGATATTTTCTCGATGGGCGCGCGTCCTATCGCTTCGCTTAACTCTTTGAGATTTGGTGAGTTAGATAGCGAGAGAATTAAATTTCTGCTTCGCGGAGTCGTAAGCGGTATCAGCCACTACGGTAATTCTTATGGCGTTCCGACAGTTGCGGGCGAAATTTATTTCGACGATTGCTATTACGATAATCCGCTGGTAAATGCTATGGCGGTAGGTATCGTAAAAACCGATCAGACGGCTTCCGCATCTGCTCGCGGCGTTGGCAATCCGGTTATGATTGTCGGCTCGAGCACCGGGCGCGACGGCATTCACGGTGCGTCACTTTTGGCTTCGCGCGAATTCGACGAGAAAACCGATGATATGCGTCCGACAGTGCAGGTGGGCGATCCGTTTGCAGAAAAACTTCTGACAGAGGTAACTCTTGAATTAATTCAGTCCGGCTGTGTAGTTGCAGTGCAGGATATGGGCGCGGCAGGAATTAGTTGCTCGACTTCGGAAATGAGTGCAAAAACCGGTGTTGGCATGCGAATCGATTTGGACAAAGTTCCGCTGCGCGAGCAGAGCATGAGTGCGTATGAAATTTTGCTTTCCGAATCGCAGGAGCGCATGCTCTTCGTAATCGAAAAAGGCAAAGAAGATCTCGCTATCGACATTTGCAAAAAGTGGGACGTGCCGATGGTTCAGATTGGCGAAGTTATTGCGGGCGGACATCTCGAAATGTTCCGTCACGGCAAGCAGGTAGTTGATTTGGTTGCGGATACTTTGGTTCTCGGTGGCGGTGCTCCGCAGAATGATCCTCCGCATAAACGCCCTGCATATTTAGACGAAGTCAATGCTTTCGATACTACTGAAATGGAAAAATCGAAGGTAAAAGCCGATGATTTCTGGAAAATTTTGACTGCTCCGACAATTGCTTCGAAGCGCTGGATTTTCCGTCAGTATGATTCACAGGTACGCACAAATACAGTTCAAATTAAGGGCGATGCAGGCGTGCTTCGCATTAAGGAAATTCCGGGTAAGGGCTTGGCTCTGACTACGGATTCGAACTCTCGCTATTGCTATCTCGACCCGTATATGGGCGGTTTGGCAGCGGTTAGTGAAGCGGCGCGCAACGTAGTTTGTACCGGTGCAGAACCGGTTGCGATTACGAACTGCCTGAATTTCGGTAACCCGTATGATCCGGAAGTTTATTGGACTTTCCGCGAGGCTGTTCGCGGAATGGGCGACGCATGCCGCAAGTTTAATACTCCGGTTACCGGCGGAAACGTAAGTTTCCACAACGAATCCCGCAAGTTTGCGATTTATCCGACTCCGACAATCGGGATGCTCGGCGTTATTGATGACTTGAATCACGCGATGAGTTCGGACTTTAAGCACGAAGGCGATTTAATAGTTCTGCTCGGAAATAATCGCGAAGAAATGGGCGGCTCCGAATTTATGAAGCAGACTCTCGGCAAAATCGTCGGCAAAGCTCCGATCGTAGATCTCGACGAAGAGTTTAATCTCGAAAAAGCCACTCTCGAAGCAATCAAAGCAGGAGCAGTTTGCTCGGCTCATGACCTCGCCGAGGGCGGTCTGGCAATCGCTCTGGCAGAAAAAGCAATTGCTTCGGAGAAATTCGGTTGCGAAGTTGATCTTGGCGAAAACATCACTGCTGGCAAAGTTTTCGGCGAATCACAGTCAAGAATCTTGGTTTCGCTCTGCTCGAACAAATTGGACGAATTAACAGCCATCTGCGGAAAATATGGCGTAAAAATGGCTAAAATCGGTAATGTTACCGCCGGGAAATTCGCAATTAAGGGCTTAATCGAAACTACAGTTGACGAACTCACGAAGGCTTACGAAGGCGCAATACCGGAAATAATGAGCAAAAGAATCGCTGAATAATGTTTGGTGATCATTGAAAAATTGAGGCAGAGACGCAAAAATGTATCTCTGCCTTTATTTATTGAAAATAATAAAATATTTCTTGCACATATCGCGAAATTTCCGTAATTTTGTATTCGTTAATGATGACGATATCAAGCCACTTTAGCTCAGTTGGTAGAGCAGCTGATTTGTAATCAGCAGGTCATTGGTTCGAATCCGATAAGTGGCTCAAAACTCCGAAGTAAATTGCTCCGGAGTTTTTTTATGTCTACATTCGAAAAAAGTATTCCACACGAGCGAATTTTGGCAAGATAATTGAATAAATATAAGTACAAGTCAAGAACGAAAGGATTTCGCAATAAGACTTGAAAGAGTATATAACTCTTTGATAAATAAAGAATTAGACACATATTTCATGCAGGAAGCACAAATAATGCAGATTCTAACCGATAATATCGCGACGCAGAGTGTTCAAATATCTACAGCGACGGCGGAAATCGAGCCAAATAGTGGTGAAAAATTCGCAGGAGACTTGGAAAATGCTCTGTCTATGACTAATATTGAGCACGCAACGTGTAAGAATCGGTCAAATGCAACGCGAACTTCCGAAAATGATACCCACGAAATAGATCCGCAATTAAGCGAA
>JAQUZU010000002.1:28994-49072 GCA_028691175.1 Candidatus Kapaibacterium sp.
AGGGACGAACGTTGATTTTAGTCTTTCCGAAGCGAAGTCGGAAGCACGAGTGAACTCGGCAGAGCGATTCGATGCTCTCGATAAAAGCGGCACTTTGCGAACTGATGATGTTCCGCGATATGTCAGTAAAACTATCTCGCAAATGTCAGACGGGACTACGCACGAGGCAACTTTGAATCTTTCGCCGGAAACTCTCGGCAAAATTAACATAAAAATAAGTGTTAGCGGAGATACAGCAAAAATATTATTTAAAGTCGATAATAGCGAGACGTTAAAGGCTATTGAAAATCAGATCGGCAGCCTGAAAGAAAGTCTGCAATCAAGCGGAATTCGCGTGGAAAGTGTCGGAGTAGAACAGGGAAGTACAGACCTATTAAATTCCGACGAACAGCGCAATGACGCAGGGGAAAATTCACGAAAAGAAGACGAGGCAGTCAGACGAGAATATCTGGAATATGTTCGCAGCAATGTTTCAGATACTGACTTAGAGCATTCGTTTGCATCTTTCGCAGAACAGGTCAATATTTCGCCGGACGAGTTTAAAGAACTCGCACCGCAACTCGCGGAAGGCGACGAAGTATATGGCAAACAATTTAATCGAAAAATTTAATCAACATGGAGGTTGAAATACAATGTCAGTAACAGGCACAACAAGCACAACAAGCGCATACACCACTACAGCACTGCAGTCGGCGAGCACCAGCGCAGCAACGGAGTCGAAGATGGATTTTCTAAATCTGTTGACGATGCAACTGAAGTCTCAGAATCCGCTTCAGCCGTATAACAACCAGGAATTCGCATCGCAATTGGCTCAATTTTCGCAGCTTGACCAATTGACTAATATCAGCGGTCTGCTTGAAGAGCAGAGTGCAGTCTTCCAATCGTTATCGCAGACGATGACAAACTCTGCTCTTCCGGGTATGCTCGGGAAGGAAACCAAAGCGAATTGGAATACTTTAGAATTTGACGGCACGGACGGCGTCAAACTCGGCTATGATTTTGAAACTTCATGCTCGAGCGGAGAATTGTATATTATGAATTCCTCGGGTAAGGTGGTTCGCACCGTTGAATTGAGCGGAACAGATTTGACTTCCGGCGGGCACTCCTTCCGGTGGGACGGCAAAGACAACGATGGAAACGTCTGCAATAGTGGCGAATATACATTCGCGGTATCCGCATGCACTTCGGGCGGCGAAACACTTACGGCTACGCCATACATTTATGGAACGATTGAAGCGGTTCGCTTCACTTCCGACGGAACGATGTTAGTGGTAAATGGCAGTGAAATTCCGCTCAGCTGCGTGGCAGATATTTCTGTAGAGTCATGAAAAGTTGTTGAGGTTTCCTGAGATTGCAGGTGCCAACTCAGGAAACCGAAGCAAGATATTTTTACACATTACGAGAGGCACTTATGGCAGGAATTGATGGCGTAAACTTACCGTTTATGCCGATTGGCGGAATAGAAGAACTGAACAAACAGACTTCTACCGGAATCACTAAAGTAGGCTCGAGCAGTGATTTTGGCGAGATTTTCGCACAAGAACTTGAAAACGTGAAGTTTTCGGCACACGCTCAGAGCAGATTGACAAGTAAAGAAATCGATTTATCCGAAAACGACATGCTCCGGCTCAATTCAGCCGTTGATAAACTGGAGCAAAAGGGAGGAAACGAATCGCTCGTCATATTGGACGAAAAAGCATTCGTTGTAAGCGTCCCGAATCGGACAGTAATTACAGCCATGAATAACAGTAATATGGAAAACAGTGTAATTACAAACATTGACTCGGCTGTGTTCGCATAAAATAACAGGTTGGACTGCGGAAGCATTGCTTCCAAAGAGACCTGACCGCCCGGCTCCGACCGACAGAAGAGCCGGCAAAAAATTTAAAAATAATAGTGGAAAGGCAAAATCATGGGTTTATCTAGATCATTAGATACAGCAGCAAGTGCTTTAAGATCGAATCAAACGAGCTTTGACGTTATTTCAAATAACGTTGCAAATGTAAGCACTTACGGATATAAAGCAAGTCGCACGAATTTCGTTGATGAACTCTCGCAGGTATATAATTATGGCACATCCGCAAACGAAAATCTTGGCGGAACAAATCCGTATCAGGTCGGGCTTGGCGTATCTGTAGGATCAATTTCTTACGATATGACGCAGGGCGACCTCGAAACGACTAATCGCGCTCTCGATCTTGCGTTGCAGGGAGATGGCTATTTTATCTATAATCAAAATGGAAATGAAGTATATTCGCGCGTCGCTGCAATAAATAAAGACGAAGACGGCAATTTGGTCGATTCTTCCAGTGGAGCATTTCTGCAGGGCTATAACGTCAATACTGACGAAAACGGACGTATTATAAAAAATTCGGACGGCTCGAACCAGGTAGAAGCATCAATGGGCAACCTGACGATTGACCCGGGAACAATCTCTGCACCGCGCCAGACCGAAAATGTTATGCTCTCCGGAAATCTGAATTCCGACGCGGAAACAGGCGAGGAACGCAGCACAAGCATTGATATTTACGACAATCTCGGCAGCGTGCATTCGCTAAACTTTAACTTTAGCAAGTCCGAAAATGAGAACGAATATCTGCTGACAGTAAATTTAGACGGTACCGAAATTACTCTGCCGGAGTCGCAGATTGTATTTAATCAGGACGGAACTTTGCAATCGCCGACTTCAATAAACATAACGACCGACCTACTTAATACTGCCACCGGACAAAACAGTTTCGATACATCGAAGAGCCTGAGCGTCTCGCTTGCAGATCCGGACAATGTATTAACCGGCATCACGCAATACAGCGGATCCTCTACAGCGACCGCAGGGCAGCAAGACGGCTATGAATCGGGTTCGCTGAAAGATTTATCGGTAGATGGCAAAGGACAAATCTGGGGAGCTTTCTCGAACGGACAATCCGAGATACTCGGGCAGATTGTAACCGCGAAATTTACTAATTCGGAGGCTCTCGAGCGCACCGGTGGAAATTTCCTCGACGTAACTCCGAACAGTGGGTTTGCCACTTATGGTACCGCCGGAGACGCGTTCCCGTCGCTTTCTGTGGTTAGCAATCGGCTTGAAGCTTCGAATGTCGACCTGACGACAGAACTTACCTCGATGATTACTACTCAGCGTGCTTATGAAGCTGCCGCAAAGGGAGTAACCACCAGCGATGAATTGCTCCAGACGCTGATCAATCTGAAACGATAACAGCAAATAATTAACGATAACGAAAAAGGGCGATCTGTGTGATCGCCCTTTGAGTTTTATGATTTGCGGAAATATCGAACTATTTTGCCAATATCACAAACTGTGTGCGACGGTTCTTCGCACGACCTTCTTCGGTGTCATTGTTTGCTACCGGCATAGTCATTCCGAAGCCGCGAGTACGGATTCGCTGTGCTTCAATTCCGCGCGAGACAAGTGCTTCTTTAACGGAATTTGCACGTTTTTCGGAAAGAACCTGGTTGATTTCGACCGTACCGATATTATCTGTGTGACCCTGAATTTCTATCTTGATTTTTGGATTCGAGAGCATTTGATCGGCGATGCCGTCCAGAATTTCAAACGATTCCGGCTTGATGTCAGACTTGTTAAAGTCGAACGTAATCGGCACAACGAATTGGTTGCCCTCGCCGCCCCAGAAGTTGCTCACGTCGTATTCGCCTTCGGCAATCAGGCTGTCCGCCCGCCCCGGCAGGGAGAGCTGCGAATATACAAAGTGCGTACCGTAGTATTTCGGCGGCAAATATTGAATAAAATAGTAGAAGCGCAGGCTCATGTATATATCGCGAAAAATAGCCGTAAGTTCTTCTTTTGTATACGCTTTATAGAATTTTCCGCCGGTGTATTTCGCAATTTTTTTCAGTCCGTCGTCTTTCGAATATCCAAATGCAACACAAAATACATGTACGTTTTTGTCGCGTGCTTTTTGGATAATATCTTCGACTTCCTTCTTTGAGTAGTTCTCGTCGCCGTCGGTGAAAATTGCCATTACGCGCGGCACGGAGTCCGAAGTCCCCTCAAAAATATCAATGCTTTTCCAAAGTGCTTCATTTACAGACGAAAAACGTCCCAAGCCCTGCTTGCGTTTTGCACGTAGGAGCGAGATAATTGCATTTGTGTTATCGCTAAGCGGAGCACGCAGTTCAAAATCGTCGCTGAAAGTTGCCACGGCAAGCTTGTCGTATTTGAATTTCATTGATGTGAAGAGTTCCGCACCGTCCATAATTGTATTGAAGACGCCGCTCATCGAACCGCTGTTATCGACGCAAAGCATTATGTTATATGGAATTGAATCGTTTGCACCGTATTCGCGTACAGTGAATTTCGGGATATTGACGGTGCGTTTGTTATAGATTTTGCCCAGTCCCTCGTCAATTTTCGCGAAATAGTTGTAGTCTTTATCTTTTTTATACGGGTCTGCCATATTTGTGATGAAATGCCCGAGCGAATCATATACGCGAGCGTATATCTTGATGTTTTCCGGATATTGATCGGTCTCGAGGCGCCAGAGGTCGTAAATAATTTTATTGACGTCAGCGGAATCAATTGGCAATGTAGAGGTGATATAATTTCTCGATACGGTCGAGTCGTAGTCGTCCTCCATGAATTGGCGTTGAAGTTCATATTCGGTCAGATGCTGCGAACCTGAGCATGCGGCGAGCACCATTAAAATCAGCAGCGGGATAAATCTATATTCCATTTGGTTGCTTTTTGAAGTTATAAATATTTAACTATAGACGTCGAAAGCAAGTGAATAGTGTTATTTTTGGAAATGTTTAGGCTGCTTGTGCCGTAAACAAAAATAGAGACGCAAAATTTGCGCCTCTATGTGATTTTCCTTTATGCGACGAATACGCCGCTCAGTACGATTAATTAGGGAAGTTAGGGTTCGGATAGTTCTGACCCGGTTTTTCTAATTTGATTTCGCCGAACTGATTTTCGAACTTATCAACGTTTTCGTTCAATGCATTCATGAACATTTTTACGTGTTGCGGAGTCATGATAATGCGTGCATGAACTTTACCTTTTGGTACGCCCGGCAAAATGCGGGTAAAATCGATAACAAATTCAGCCGGAGAATGAGCGATGATAGCCAAGTTTGCATAGATGCCTTCAGCTTCTTTTTCGCCGAGTTCGATGTTGATTTGCTGTTTTTCGTCTGGTTTTTGGTTGTTAGCCATGATTTTTCTTTCGAATAAAAATTAAAAAAATTATCTTGTTTGTGTGTTCTTCTGTTCCTTTGGAGCGTATGCTACCAATAATCCCGATTTACGGATTATTTTTTGAAGTCTTCGTAATACTTGTTGAATTCGTTAAGTCTTTCTGTATTTTGAGTTCTGTCAAAATAGTTGATCATATTCAACAAATAGAATTCTGTGTCTTCCGGTTCTACTTCGTCGCGAACTGCAACAAGGCGGTTCAAAACATCGTCGATTTTTGCTTTTTCGTTTGTAGCAAAATAGATGTCGGCGAGTTCGAGCAGAATAATATAGTTTGTAGAAAATTCAGGTTTGCGAACTAAATCTTCGAAGATACCTTTTGATTTATTAAGAATCGGCAAATATCTTGATTCGTTAATTTTGTATGTTGTGTCTTTGTCTAGTTTCGCAAATTCTTCTTTTTGAATTTCAACAGCCTGATTTTTGTATGCAGAGCCGAGAATTCTCTTTATTTCATTAATGCGGATATCTTTGTCGATACCGGTATATGAATCGTAGCATTGGAGGGCTTGGTTGTATTGAGCAACTGCTTCATCATAGCGTTTGTTACGTACTAAAATATCGCCGTATTGTGCATGATAAGCGGCATTTGTCGGATTTTCCTTTACGAGTTGTGCAAGAGTGGAAACAGCTTTTTCCGGGTCGCCTTGTGCTTCGAAAATCTGGATTAAGAATTGATTTGCAGATACGTTGGTCGGATCGATTGCTTTCAAAAGTTTCACCTGTTCTGCAGCGTCGTCGTATTCTTTTGCTTCGAATTTGAGGCGTGCGAGTTCGGCAGTCGGAGTAACGTCAAATTCAAACGGATTGCCGCGGTAAAATCCTACCGGATTGAATAACCAGCCGCATACGCCGGTAACGTGAGTTTTTGTGTTGTGGCGAGTATATACGAAAAAGTCTTCGTTGTTGATTTTGTAAGTCATAATGCCGAGAGTATCTTGTTCGCCTGCTCCGGAGCGCGGATCGAGATAGTTACGTAAAATTACGTTTTTGTCCGGCTGACCAAGAATTTTAATTACTTCTGCCGGATTTTGACCTATGCTCATGCCCTTTGAGGAGATGAACTCCAATTCTTTCGAAACTGTTTTGTTGTAAGTCTGAAATGCTTCTGCTGCTTTGGCTTTGTCGCCTATAGTTGCGTAAGCAAGACCTAAGCGCGAATAGTTTACCGGGTTTTCCGGATTAATTTTGATACAGCTCTGGAAGAGCGAAATCATTGCAGCACCGGCTTCGTCTTTTTGCGGTGAAGACGGGTCGATTGTATTCAGCATGTTTGTACCGATATTGAAAGCGGCAGCCCATACGGAATATTCGATAGCGGCGTTTTGATCTGCAGTTTTAGACGGTTTAGTAGCAGTTTTTGCGGTTTCTTTAGCTTTAATTGTCAGCTCGGTGGCTTTGACAAGTTTTGCGGCATCGCCCTCTAACGCGTCTTTCAGATAAATCTGTGCAAGTTCATACATTGCATCGCTGTTGGTAGGGTTTTTTGTCAACTCTTTTTCGTAGAAAGTAATTGCTTTCTCGAAGTCGTTGTTTTTCTTGGCTACTCTCGCGGTTGACATTTCCGGAGACGTGCATTGAAAGCCTTGCGTCAGGAAAGCACCGAGAATAAGTGCAACTATAAAGTATTGAATTCTGTTCATTGTGAATTCTCCAAATTGATATTATGAAAATTTTTCTAATTGTCTAAGTTTAATACTACTATAGAGTCTTTAAATGCCGAAAATGTTACACTTCGACAAATTTAAGTAAGCAAATTACGAAAAAACAGACACTTTTCCAAAAATGCACGCTGAAAATTACTTGCTCTCCGGCGGAGTCCAGCCTTTGCGTTTGTATTTGATTAATTCAACGTCTGCCGAGCCTAAATATAACTGCAATTTTGCTTTTATCGGAACTCGCGCGTCATCGTTTGAAAACCAGCCCTCGAAGGTTCCGCTCAAGCCGTAAACGCCCGTCCAATGTGCCAGTCCGCTGAAATATTTTGTCGCTACCGGGTACTTAACCGCACGGCATTTTGTCCCCTGAGTTTTGCCTGTAAAGGAAATTTCTGTCAAGGCGAGATCTTTATCGACTATGGTCGGAATGGTAATCTTTTTTCCGGTAGTGAGGAAATTCCGTGCCATAAAAAACAGCGTCAGTCCGTCTGCGAATTTCTTTGTATTCTGAAACGACTTCTCGAAATATTTGCCGTTCGCGTTTTCTTTCGAGATGTAAATGTTCTTTTTGTCATAATTGAAATAAATTTTGTGCAAATCGGAGTAGCCGCCGCTTTTGTACTTGCCGAGGAAGCGGTGCGAACACGTAATCGATTTGTCCGTAAAAGAGTTATACAGCACTTTTATGTCCAAAAAAGGAATTGATTTATAAGTCGCAATATCTGCCTTTGTGATATAGCAATTATTGCCGTTGTAGGTTTCGGTTTTCTCGGTAGAGATTACGATTGTACCGAGTTTGATGCCCATATACGAAACTTCGTAAGTCAGTTCTTCGCCGACCAACGGAGTAAATCCTGCTTTTGCCTGCGTTGCAATGCCGAGCAAAAACAAAACTATTGCGAAAAAATATTTTTTCATTTCAGATGTCCTGTATATATTGCGGACTGCAGAAATTTCGCGCTCGTTGAATATTCCGCTTCCACTAAATCATTTTGATTAACCGTTATTTTCGTTGCTTTCAGCAGTTTTTATCTGTTTCATCATGCGGGTACCATAGACGACGAGCGAATTCAGCATCGCACCGAGTGCTACGAAGCAGGTGAGTTCGCTGCCTTCGACATTCAGTCCGCAAAGAACCATCGCAAGGCAAATCAGTAAAACTGTAATTTTTCCGGCATAATTCGACGGAATAACAAATTTTATTTTGCTGCTTGCGTAAATTCCGCCGAGCAAAATCAGAACATCGCGCGCGAGTACGGCGATTACAAACCACATCGGAAGTCTGCCGATCAGAATCAGGCAAACCGCAATTGTCCCGACCAATACTTTGTCTGCGACCGGATCAATGATTTTGCCGAATTCGGAAACCTGATTGAGTTTGCGGGCGAGATAGCCGTCCATTAAGTCGGTGATAATTGCTATTATTCCGAGAATTACCGCCGCAGCGTATTGCTCTCCCAGGATTAATCCGGCCATCGGAATGGCAAGCAACAGGCGAATAAAACTCAATAAATTCGATAATGTCCACATGTTTTTAAACATTTGCGAGGTCCTTCTTTTTGATTAATAATACACCCAACAGCACTGAAATAATTATTCCGGGCAACATTGGCTCGACTGCGATAAACAAGTCGTTTATTATGAAATTGCAGTGCACGCCGAGCATTCCGCAAATTGTCCAAACCAACGAAGATAAAGACGAAGCAAGCATTATGATAATTGCGTTGCGATGCGATAAATCCAGACGTTTCGAATAAGTCGTCAGAAGCGGAAAAAAAAGTCCCGGCACTGCGATTGACGCCGTTTTATAGATTAAATCGACTGCACTCGGAATTGCAATCGCCAAGATTATGCAGGAAATTCCGCTGATGAGCAATCCGATTTGCATTAGTCGCACAGATGAAATTTTTGACTTCGGCATGAGTTTGCCGATAATGTCGTTTCCGAGAGTTGCTCCGCTCAGAAATGCATAACTGCTCAGCGTGGACATGACGGTAGCAATAATCGTTACCATGAAGATTCCCTTGCAAACAGCAGGCAATACTGCCTGACTAAGTGCCGGATAGGACATCAAACCGCCGCCGGCAATCTCCGGCAAATATGCTTTTGCATAAAGTGCAGTAGTCAATGTCATAAAGTCGAAAAGCATCCAGAAAAGTATCGAAATCAGCACGCCGCTGCGGGCAATGTTCGGTGTGCGTGCGGATGCGCACCGCTGATGAAATCCCGGATCGACAAACGTCTGAAAAGCAATTATAAACCAGACGAGTACGTATTGAAGTCCGTAAGTGCCGGTAAGCGTCGTGTGAGAAGCGGGGAGATGCGACGCGAGGTCGAGCGGCGAGCCGAAATTTATAATTGAAAACACGAGCAGCAGAGCAAACCCGACATACATCAAAACAAACTGGAAGCTGTTCGTGGCAACATTTGCCTTGAAGCCGCCTTTATAAATGTAAGTAAATGTCAGAAGTGCCGAAACGGTAATCGAAATCGGCAGACTCCAGCCGGTGAAAAGTTGCACGACTACGCCAAGCAGCAAAACATAGACCGCCGGCAGAGTGATGAACAAAACGATTATGGAGGAGATTATTCCGGCTACGCGCCCGAAACGCTGCTCGATTTGTTCCGGTATTGATGTTGCACCGAGCGAACGAACTTTTCGCGAAATAAACAGTGCAAAGAGAAGTGCCGCAACATAGTATGTAAATGAAAAACATACCCAGCCGACTAAACCGTCGCGATAGACGAACTCGCCGACGCCAAGGATATTTCCATACCAAGTGGCGACAAGCGTTGAAACGAACATTGGCAAAGTCAGCGAACGTCCGGCAAGCAGGAAATCCTCTTTTTGTCCGGAGGCGGAATTTTTCCGGTGAAAGCCGATTCCCAGCACAAAGACGAAATATGCTATAATGACTGCATAGTCGAATGCACCGAATGTAATCAACTTTTCAGGCATTATTTTTTGCAGTTAAGTGCGTCGGCAACTGTTTGCTTCATACCCTCGAAAAACGAAAATTTCGGGGTAAAGCCGAATGCATCGTGAATTTTTTTGTATGAACATACGCTGCGACGCTGCTCGCCGGCTTTTGCCTCGCCGTGGTATTCTTGGCACTCCGAGTGCATTAACTCTTTCAAATTGCGGAAAATCGTATTGACGTCGGTTTCTACTCCTGTTGTAACATTGTAAGTACCTGTAACTTCAGGCTTTAGAGCGAGAATGTTCGCCGCTACCACGTCGTCGATATAGATATAATCGCGCGTAATTAAGCCGTCGCCGTTTATAACCGGCTGCTCGTGATTCATCATTTTATCGATGAAAATTGCGACTACTCCGGCTTCGCCGTGCGGATTCTGACGGCGTCCATAGACGTTTCCATAGCGGAAAATGCAGTTCTTTAATCCGTAAACCCGGTCATAATAGAAAAGATATTTTTCGACTGCGACTTTTGAGATTCCATAGGGCGAGCAGGGACGGGTCGGATGCTCCTCGTCTGCCGGAAAATAATCTTGTTCGCCATAGACAGTTCCGCCGCTGGAAGCAAAGACAATCTTTTTTACTCCGGTGTCTTTTGCCGCTTCGAGAATATTCAGCGTACCGAGAATATTGGTGGTGGCATCAAATATCGGATCTGAAACGCTTACGCGGACATTCATTTGCGCCGCATAGTGTGAGACTAAATCGAATTTTTCAACCTCAAATAATTTGTGCAGCGATTTATCACATATATCAATGTTGTGAAAGACTGCATTCGGATTGATGTTTTCGGCGTTTCCGGTCGAAAGATTATCTATGATATGAACCCGGTGTCCCTCTTTTATATATGCGTCAGCAACGTGCGAAGCAATAAATCCCGCACCACCGGTAACTGCTATTTTCATTTTCTTGTCCTTTTGTCTCAAATGTTAGAATGCAAATTTACGCAATAATATTTAATACAACAAGAAACAACACACTATTTCATGTATAATAATTACGAAAAAATAAACGAACAAGAAAAAAATTATTGCGAAAAAGTTTTAGTTTCCGTGAAAAAAGTTGAAACATAAAAAATAAATTTGGTTGATAAAAAATAAAGTATTAATTTTAAAGGCGGTGAAAGGGAATTGAATGTATTATGGAAAATATTATTGCATGAAATATATATCTAAAAAATTGTTTATATGTGCTATACTCCTTGTATTATTGGGGATTAGCAATGTGTCTGCACAGGGAAACAGAGATTTATCGTCGTTCGAGGGTAGGGATTTTCGTGTTGTCTTTATGCAAAACGAAGTTTCGCACCCCTTGCTTGCCGACCCGATTCAGACGTTGGATTTATATATTTCGTCGATTCTCGATGCAAAAGTAACGGTTGTCGGACCGGGCAAAAACGAAACGATTGATGTATTGCAAAATACGATGCAGAAAATCAGTTTTGACCGCTCCGCAGTGCTAAACGAATCCGAGATAATCAACTCCCGCTCAATTCATATTACAAGCGATGTCCCGATTACGATTTACGGCTTAAACAGCATCAATACGTCGAGCGATATTTTCTCTGCCGTGCCGGTGAAAAACTGGGGCAATGAATATGTTGTGATGTCGTATCCGAATGATATCTATAGAGGTTATACAGATATTCCGCTCGAGCAGGCAAATAAGCCGCGCAAGAGCCAGTTCGCAGTCGTTTCTGCTTATGATAATACGGTTGTCAGCATAAAACCGACTGTAGAAACAAATGGCGGGCATCAAGCCGGACGCGAATTTTCAGTTACCCTGAATGCCGGGCAGACATATCTCGTGCAGTCGTCCGACGTTACTGAAGGTGGCGACCTGACCGGTACGCTGATCCGCTCGGACAAGCCGATAGGTGCGTTCTCCGGGCACGTTCGCACGGGAATATATCAGACTTTGCCGTATCCGTGGGCGAGTAAGGATCACCTTACCGAAATGCTGATGCCGGTAAGTTCGTGGGGGCAGCACTATATTACGATGCCGTTCGAATTTACCAAGCAGACAAATGCGACTTTATACAGAATAACGACTCGCACAAATAATACAACTATCAATATCACGACTGCATCCGGTCGCGAATTGACTTATCTGATAGAATCTGATACCGACTGCCTGACGGTTGACAGCCTGAATGAGCCGGCGATCTGGACGTCTGACGCACCGATTCAAATTATGGAATATATGCGTCACGATGGCAGCGGAAACGATAATAAACTTTATGATCCAAGCATGAGCGGCGTTCCGCCGGTCGAGCAGTATGTACCGAAAATTATGTTTCAGGTGCCGGCAAATGCCGCACATATTCCGAAACAGTATGTTGGTCATACAAGCATGTTGATCGTTGAAGACAAGGCTGTGAATAATATCCGATGCGACGGCAAATTGCTGATTGAAACTACTAATATTTCCGAAAATCGCATCGCGAACAGTAAATATTATTCGGTTCGCGTGGCACTTTCGAGCGGAAACCATGTCTTCTATGCCGACAGCGGACGCTTTAGCGGTGTTCTCTATGGTTATGGCGAGGCAGATTCTTATTCGGTTGTAATGGGGTCGTCGCTTTTGCCGATGACGATGGTAGATACAGTTCCGCCCGCAAAAAAAATTGATACGCTCTGCGGACATATTACCGGATATTTCTACGAGAAAATTGATGAGACGGCGAATTCCGGGCTGGATTTCGCGTATGTTGATAAAATTTTAACGATGAATTGCGATTATTCGCTTGGTGAGCAAAGCGATTCATCAACATATTATACGTTTGTTGCCGATGTAATCGACGACAGCAAAGAGGCGTTTATCGAGATAGTTTGCCGCGATCGTGCCGGAAATCTTTCTACAATCGAACACCGCTTCTATCCGATGAATATGAAGTATTCGCATGACAAGCTGAGCCTCGAGGCGATCGATTGGAAGGGGACGGCTTCGCGAAATCTTTGGGTGCGCAATTCAAGCAAAAAGGCATATCGCCTGCTTTCAATTGTGTCGAATAATCCGAAAGTCGAAGTTGTTACCGATAACGATTTGCCGATACTTCTCGACGGTAATGGCGGACAATACGACTTCCGGGTTGTGATTACGCCTAATTCGGATTTTGCGGATATTCGCTCGCAACTGCATTTTGAATTTGAATGCGATAAATCGCATGATATTGATGTAAATGCAAAAGTTACCGCTACGGAACTCGTTACTCGCGGGTACGATTTCGGCGATGTCATAGTCGGGCAGGATTCTTGTGCCGAGATTATGATTACGAATACCGGCAAAGCGGACGTGGTTTTGAATTCGATTGAAGCGACGCCGGATGCTCCGGAAATGGCATATGATACAACGGGAATTTTCCCGGTTACGCTAAAAAGTGGCGACACTTTGTGGATCCCGGTTTGCTTCTCGCCGATTGAAAAAGGGCGTCGGGTTCAGGAAGTTGCGTTTAAGTATGGTTCCGATGGCTCGCTTTCGGTCGAGGTTGCCGGCAATGGCATTCAGTCCGAACTTGCAAATATAGAATATGATTTCGGAATTTGCCGGCTCGGCACTACGAATGAACACAATTTTACGCTTACCAATACGGGCAACGTTACCGCAAATGTTCGATACTTCCGCATGGAAACTGAGAGCGACGAATTTGATATCAGCGAATTTCGTGCAATGAATCAAGACGTTGCGGGTGCCGGCAAAGTAAGATTTTCGGTTGCATACGTTCCGAAAAATGTCGGCGAATATTCTTTGAAAGCATACTATATATTGGATAATGATACGACGAAAAAATATTCGATGACGCTCCGGGGCGAGGGCGTGATTCCTGCGATTGAGACGGAAGATCATCATGTCGGGGAAATTACGATTTTCACGACGAAGGATACGACACTGCGTATAGTCCGCTCGAGCGGATCCGAAAAACTCTCGGTCGAGAGCGTGCGGGTTACAGGCGGACATACGGATTCGTTTGTGATCGGGCTTGATAATGCACAAAATCGCGTTCTTGCAAATGGTGAATTTATAGAAGTGCCGGTACATTTTGCACCGCAATTTGTCGGCGTGCATACCGTTGAACTCACTGTTATCAGCGATGCGGCGGAAAACTACGAGAAAATCGAGAATCGTTTCACAATATCCGGTATTTCGCGTGCAGTTGATACGACGAATTATGCGGTGGACGTAATTGCTCCGAGCGAGGTTATCGCATGTAACGAATATCAAATTGTGCTTCGAGTTACCAATACCGGTAACGTAAATACTTCGATTAATGCCGTCGATGTGTCTGTTGAAAGCGAAATCGCCGGCGAATGGGCAGAAAGTTATGCTTTCCCGATGGAGATCGCTCCGCGAGAAGTTCGCGACTTTGTCTATGATTTTACTCCGCTTGGCCTCTCAGACGGGACTTTCCGGTTCAATGTGGAGGTTGCAAGATATGCTTCTCGCGAATATGTCTATGAGTTCGTTGCGATAACAAATCCGCTGACTCTCGAGCCGATAAATGAAATTTCTTACAATCCGGGCGATACGGTAACGGTGAAATTTGCGGGAGCATTTCCAAACGGAAGTACTATGCCGACCGACGCAAAATTGCGAATTTATACTGATCGCTTCGCTTTTCGGCTGATTGACGGCGAATATTTGCTAAAATTTGAAATAAATAACGAAAAAAATGATATTCCATTAGTTTGTGAACAAAAAAATGGTTATTTTGATGTTCCGTTACTTGGTAATTCTATGATTGAAGGTGCCGGGTTGAGTTGGAGCATTGATTTGGACTTTCAGACGTATCTTGCAGACAAGCGGGACAACCCGATTTACTTCGAGTTCCTCTCTGATGAATGCTTTATTTCGGCAAATGATTCTGCAAATACGAAACTCTTGGGAGTGTGTGCGTATGATACGCGACCAATCGAATTAACCAATGCACCGATAGTTGACATGAAGTATGACTATAACAGCGATGCTGTTAATATAAATATTGAAAATTTTACTGACAATGCGAGGTTTAACTTCACATTGATCGAAAGTACCGGAAAAGTTATTAAGTCTTTTGAAGCGGTTCTTGCAAAGGGACATCATCAATTGGCTTTTGATATGAGCAATTTTGCTCAAGGTGCTTACATGCTTAATGCAGATGATGCAATATATAAAAACAACATATTATTTATCAAATTAAAGTAGGTGTGAATTATGAAAATTCGTTCTTTACTATGTGGATTATTAATGCTTGCGTTTGCAGGGGGAATCGCTTCAGCGCAGGACTTGTCCGATCCGTTGAGACCTGTTAAAATCGATGAGGTTATCTATTTTGGTCTTTCCGGTGGATACAATAAAGTTATGCATAATGTTGAAATGAAGACTTTTGCTTACGACGTACTTTGCCCGGTATTCGAAGACGGACGCGAGAACGGCTACCATCTTGGCGGTTTCTATGAGCAAATGATTGGTGAAGCCGGTACTGCACACTCTATTGTTTTGCGTGCATTGTACAATACTTACAATTCAAGTTTTGAAAAACAGGGCGATAGACTTCTTAGCCGCGTTACTGACGCAAATGGCAACGAAAGTGATGTATATACTACTACTAATCACAAAAATGAGATTAAATATGCCGCTTTTTCGCTGGATTTAATGTATAAATTCCGTGCTTTGATGTTCCCGAACCTCGGTGCGTTGGTATTTACTGCAGGTCCTACCGTTGATTTTATCGGTACAAAGACAAGAACTCAGACTATGAACTTGGTTGATCCGAGCAATGTTCAGTTCCGGGAACAACCTCTTCCGGAAGGTCAGAGATATTCAGCAGACAGACGTTCGGTTATCGTTTATGATGGCGATATCGATGGTGCAAAATCTATGCGTATCGGTATGAAAGTTGGCGCTCAGTTAGAAATTAAAATCCCGAATCTCCCGATTGACATTATTCCGGGTGCGTTCTACAACTTTGCTTTGACAAACGTTGATGACCAAGACTGGAAAGTAAATACTATTCAAATCGGTGTAGATATCAGATATGCATTGAAATACTAATAAACAATATATATTGTTTATTCAAAGCCTCGATTTATCGGGGCTTTTTTTTATAATGCGAAAATTCTTTTGATTTCTGCGGCAATTCGCTTCGGAGAAATGCCGTTTATAGTCGAACTGACTCCGGGTTCGACGAGTAATGTTGCATTCGGATTAGTCGGGCGGAAGGAGTTGGTGTTTCGCTCGTGATCCGTAAACAGAGCGATAGTATTCTTTTCGAAAGCGGAGGCGACATGTACTGCCGAAGTGTCCGGCGTAATCAGGCAGTCGCAATATTTAATCAGTGCAAAATAATCCCCTAATGAACGGGTTTCGCCGATTACGATTTGCGGAAATTTTGCGATTAAGGAATCTGCAATTTTTACTTCGCTCGGCATAAAAGTGAGAACGATATTGAACCTATCCGCATCTAAACTTGAAAGCACTCTTTCCCAGTTTTCGGCAGAGTAAATCCGAATGGAGGAGGTAGCAGAAAGATTTAGCAACAGGTTGTGCTTTGCGGGCAATGCAGAATAAAAGTTGCGGGCTTTCGCTTGTGCGGTATCGGAGAGATATAATTCCGGCCGCAGCGATTGGGGAAGCGGAATATCAAGGAAAGCCAACGAGTTGAAAATTCGCTCCGTAAAATGCAAAGTGGCGTTTTCGTTGTCGGAGGGAATTGTGTGCGTAAAAGCATTGTGATTTTCGAAATTGAAACCGATTTTCACGTCGGCACGGGCGAACTTTGCCAGCAATTGCGATTCGTGCGATTTATGATCTTTCGGCACGATCCAATAGTCGAAATGATGTTTTGCCAAAAAGTATAGCATTCGCATTAAGCCGAGCAGCGATTTATCGAAAGGGATCACAGCATTAACATGCGGATTGCCCGCAAGTACACTGTAATTTTTTCTGCCGGCAATTACGTATAACTCGGCGGACGGAAATTTTCGCTTTATAGCAGAAAAAGCAGGAGTAGTAAGAATCATGTCGCCGATTCTGCCGAGCGTCACGATTGCAATTTTCATTGCTCTTTTTCGGTCTTTATAGCGTCAATCATGCGCTTGGCTTCATCAACGAAAATATCGTTGCCGGTGGGGTTCATTTCGAGAAATTTCGCGAAATCTCTGCTTGCCAGGTCGTTTTCTTCCTTGAAACGATATGAAACTGCGCGACCGTAATACGCAAGAGCATAACCGGGATCGATTTCGAGTGCTTTCGAATAGCATTCGATTGACTTGTCGTCGTTTTCTTTGTGATAATAGATTGTGCCGGCTGCGTAATAGTATGTTGCGTTGCGACCAAAGATTGAGATTGCTTTTTCAATATCGTCGCTTGCACTGTCGTAGTTGCCAAGTTTTGCATATGCCAATGCACGTGCATAATATGAATCGGCGTGTTTGTCGTCAAGTTTCAGTGCTGCAGAAAAATCGTCAATTGCTGCCTGCGTGTTATTTAGTCGAGCTTGTGCCAAGCCGCGTCCGTAATAAATCGGTGCATATTCTTTGTTTATGTCGATTTGTGCGGAATATAATTCCACTGCACGGGAGTAATTTCCGGACATATATGCGGAATAAGCCGTTTCGCTTTGTGCAGCGGAGGCAGAAAATACGGACGATGCGAAAATACACGTTAAACTAAATAATTTTAGACTTTTGCCGATATTCAAATTTTGTACAGACAATTTCATGACACAATACGCATTGTAAAACAAATTTTATATGCACAAAAATAGTATTTTTATTTCAAAAATCCAAGATCGGGGGTGATTAAATTGCCGGAAAAAACAAAGTATTCCGCAGATCAAATTCTGAGTAAAGGTAGGGAAGGCAAGTAATTGCCGGGTGGGACTCAGATTAGACAGTATTATTTAATGAAATAGAGAAAAAAATAAGGGCGGAGAGAGATCCGCCCTATGAGATTATTTGCTTATTTCCTGAACTTAGCCCGCAAGTCGTCGAGAGTGGCTTTCTCTTGGGTGGGCGCGAAAACGTGCTGACTTTTTTTTGCCTTGGCGGGTTTCGGCTCGTTTTTCTTCATCGATAATTTGATTCGCTTCAGAACTTCATTTACTTCGACTACACGAACTTTGACGACCTGACCTACTTTTACCACTTCGGTCGGCGAAGTGATGAACCGGTCTGCCATTTCGGATACGTGAACAAGTCCGTCCTGATGAACGCCTATATCGACAAATGCTCCGAAATTCGTGAGATTGGTTACTACGCCCTCGAGTTCCATGCCGATGCGCAGATCTTTGATTTCCTTTATTCCGCTCTCGAATGTAGCATATTTAAAGACTTCGCGCGGATCGCGACCCGGCTTTTGAAGTTCGGCGATAATGTCGTTCAGCGTCGGCAAGCCGACTTTGTCATCTACAAATTGCGAGAGTTTCAGGCTCTTGAGTTTGTCCGGATATTTCGTAATTTCGGCCGGATTAATGCCGAGCGACTCGGCAATTTTCTCCACAATATAGTAACTTTCCGGATGGACTGCTGTGTTGTCGAGTGCATTGTCGCCATTTGTGATGCGGAGGAAGCCGGCAGCCTGCTCGAATTTTTTGTCGCCGAAACGCGGCACTTTGAGCAGTTGCTTGCGATTTTGAAATGCACCGTTTTCGTTGCGATAGTCGACTATTGCCTTTGCAACCGAATCGTTAATTCCGGAAACGTGCGTCAGAAGTTCTTTGGAGGCGGTATTCAAATTTACGCCTACATAGTTTACGCAACTTACAACCGTTTCGTCGAGTTTCTTTTTCAATAATTTCTGATCTACATCGTGCTGATATTGACCGACGCCGATTGATTTCGGATCAATTTTGACAAGTTCTGCAAGCGGATCCTGCAGGCGGCGAGCAATCGAAATTGCTCCACGAACAGTTAAGTCCAGGTCAGGAAATTCTTCGTTTGCAACTTTTCCGGCGGAATAAACCGAAGCGCCACTTTCATTTACAAGCACTTTAATCGGCTTGACTTCGATTTCATTATATACTTCGTCCATAAATTCGTCGCTTTCGCGGCTTGCAGTACCATTTCCTATTGCAACAAGTTCGATGTTGTGCTTGGCGATTAATTCTTTAATTGATGCTTTAGCGTTTTCGCGTTCGTGCAGCGACTGGAACGGGAAAATGTTTTTATATTGAATGAATTTTCCGGTGTCGTCGATTACCGCAACTTTGCAGCCGGTGCGGAAGCCCGGATCGACGCCAAGAGTCGGCTTCATTCCCGCAGGCGATGACAGCAGCAACTGGCGCATATTTGCCTCGAAAACACGGATTGATTCTTCGTCGGCGGTGAGTTTTTTGCTTAGTCGAACTTCGCCGATGAGCGATATTTTCATTAGACGGTTGAAGCCGTCTTTGACTGCGGCGCGGTAAAATTCGAGTACGTTTTCGCGATTTGTAAATACTGTTTTGCTTTCGAGATATGCGAGCACGGCTTCTTCGTCGAATTTTAAATCGAGGCTGATGACGTCCTCGGCTTCGCCACGCCGAAGTGCCAGCATAGTGTGCGGCTTGATGTCTTTTGCGGAAACTTCAAAATCACGGTAAGTCTCATATTTTGTAGATCCTTCCGGAAATTCCGGCTTGATGCTTGCGATGAAAGTCCCGTTTGCGGCGATGTATTCGCGTGTCCATGCACGCAGCTCGGCGATTTCGGAAATTTCTTCGGCAATAATGTCGCCGGCGCCTTTGAGAGCCTCGGCAGCGGTGGCAACTTCTTTTTCGGAATTGACGAATTTCTCGGCAAGTGCGAGCAGGTCGATTTCCGGAGCACCGGCTACGTTGTACGTCTTGATTTCTTCGGCGAGCGGCTCGAGTCCTTTCTCTTTCGCAACGGTTGCCCGAGTGCGTTTTTTCGGCTTATATGGTAAATACAAGTCTTCGAGTTCGGTCTTTACAAGGCAATTTTCAATCTTTGCACGAAGTTCGTCGGTTAACTTGCCCTGCTCTTCGATTGAAGCAAATATTGTTTTCTTGCGGTCTTCGAGGTCGAGAATGTAATCGAATCGGTCGAAAACGTCGCGCAGGACATTTTCGTCCATTTCACCGGTTCGTTCTTTTCTGTATCGTGCGATAAACGGGATTGTCGCACCTTCGATTTTGAGAGCGAGAGCGTTTTCGATTTGCCAGTCTTTCAGGCTGAATTCTTGAGTTAAAATTTTATTTACGTCTATCATATTTCTTGCTTTAAATTAATTAA
>JAQUZU010000058.1 GCA_028691175.1 Candidatus Kapaibacterium sp.
CATAATCGCCACTATATAATTGCTAATACCACCAGAATCAGCAGGAATGCACTGGTTAAAATCAATGCCCACATAAGAGTCAACATTACATTTTTTTGCAGCTTATACATTTTTTCGATATGCTCGCGATCGGCATTATAAATCTGTATGCTATCAAACGATTTATAAAGTTTTGTATCCGCCAGATCGGCAAGTTCCTGACGTTGTTGCTCCCACATCGCAGCTCTATCAAGCACCCAGCCGTGCTTGGTATTATGCACATCGCCGACAACATAAATGTGCGAACCAACGGGGAAACATTTCGCAATCTTCTTTTTTTCCTCCATCGTCAGCGTGTCATTAACGAAAGTATACTGTCGCGGGACAGTCAGGATAGTGCGTTTGCTGTCAATCATTCTCGAATGAGCCGGATTAATCAGCAGCATGTCGTTTTCGCTGTGATACGACTGCACCTGAATAAAAAATCCTTCGTCGTCATCGAAGAAACGCGTTATGCGCCCGGTAATTTCCATCGAAGCATGGAAATTTGCATCGATTATTCCCTCGGCAAGCATATTGTTCAGTTCCTCGAAATTCGTATACGTTCCGCGCACATCATTAAAGAGTTTGCACTGATCTACCGCGGCTCGATATAACGTATAACAAAGAAATATCAGAACAATATAAATTACAACGACAATTGCGCCGGTAACAACTAGCGCAATAATTGCGGCTATTGCCAGAACCGCCCACAAACAGCCGTGTCCACCCTTTTCCTGCTGCGGTTTCGTATATTTATTAATCGGATTTGAAGATTGATTTGCCATAATATTCCTTTGTAAAATTGTTTTTTGTATAAACGAAACAACGGAAAAATATTTTATTAAACAAAAAAATTTATTTTGTTTTTCTCTAACGATACAGTCGCCACAAATGAAATTGAATATCACTTATTATATTAAATATTATTTTGCTGTTTGCAAAAAGTTCCCTATATTTGTATGAAGGAAATTATGTTATCTTCTTCAAGTCATTACGTAATATCAGAAAAAATATAAAGGTTAATCATGAGTGTTGCTGTAATCGTCGGTTCTCAATGGGGAGATGAAGGCAAGGGCAAAATAGTTGATTTATTGGGCATAGATTCTAATATCGTCGCTCGTTTTCAGGGTGGTGCAAATGCAGGTCATACAATTGTCATAAGCGGCAAGCAGTATGTCTTCCACCTTATTCCTTCAGGCATTTTGACTCCTGGGGTAAAATGCATAATCGGAAACGGTGTAGTAATCGATCCGATAGCTCTCTTGGAGGAAATTTCGATGCTGAAACAGCACGGCGTAGACGTAACCGGACGCTTGTTTATCAGCCACAAAGCACATCTCATCATGCCGTATCATAAACTTCTCGACGCTGCAAACGAAGCCGCTCGTGCAAAGGGTCAGGCAGTCGGCACGACAGGACGCGGAATCGGTCCTGCATACAACGACAAATGCAACCGTTGCGGTATCCGCATGATGGATTTAATTGATCCTGCAAATTTCGAAGCAATACTTCGCACAAATGTTGTCGAAAAGAATAAAATTCTGTCTTTATTATACAATGCCGACGGTGTAGATTTCGACGAAATCAACAAACAATTCGCCGAATTCCGCCCGCAAATTGCACCGTTCGTAGTTGATACAACTTTAATGCTAAATCATGCAATCGCAAATGGCGAATCAGTCCTCATCGAGGGAGCACAGGGTGCGTTGCTCGATATCGACCACGGAACTTATCCGTTTGTAACTAGTTCTAACCCGACTACCGGCGGAGCCTGCACAGGCTTAGGCATTCCTCCGACGGCAATCAAGACAATTATCGGCATTACAAAAGCATATTGCACAAGAGTCGGCAACGGTCCGTTCCCAACCGAACTTTTCGACGAAACCGGCGAGAAATTGCGCAAAAACGGCTCCGAATTCGGTGCAACCACAGGTCGCCCGCGTCGTTGCGGCTGGCTCGATCTTGTCGCACTGAAATATTCGGTAATGATTAACGGCATCAACGAAATTGCTTTGACAAAACTTGACGTATTAGACACGTTCGAGAAAATTTGCGTCTGCACTTCTTACCGCGTAAACGGCACAGAAACTGCAGATTTCCCGGTTGACATTCCGAGTTTAGACACCGTTAAACCGGTTCTTACTTCACTCAACGGCTGGAATTGTTCGCTCGCAGGCATCAGAAGTTACGATGCTTTGCCGCCGGCTGCAAAAGAATATATCGCTTTTATCGAAAAATTCACCGGTGCAAAAGTGAAGTACGTCTCCACCAGCCCGGACAGAAACGACACTATCGTCAGATAAATTTATCGGGGCGGCATGTCCGCCCCCCCACACTGCATAATGAGTTATTACGACATTATTCAAGAAGCCGGAAATATTCCGGATAACGACAAATATTATTGGGGCTATCAATATAACCTCGCAACCTCATACATTATTCCGTTTTTAGAGGGCAACGGTACGTTTAAGCCCGGAATGAGTGTATGCGAAGTTGGCTGTGCCGAAGGTGGTGTACTAACTGCATTTATAGAGCATGGTGCAACCGACGCACTCGGAACAGATATTTCGCACGCACGCCTCGCAAGCGGAAACCGCATAAACGCCGAACTCGGCATTCAGGTTAAACTCCTACGCCACGATATTTTAGGCGATCTTGTTCCAAACAACCTGATCGGCAAATTCGACTTAATTCTCCTGCGCGACGTAATCGAACACCTTCCGACGCCGTACTCCGTCCTAAAGACAATTTACAACATGCTGAAACCCGGCGGACGGCTCTACGTAACTTTTCCGCCCTACTACTCACCATACGGTGGGCACCAGCACACGCTCGATACGACAGTCGGAAAAATTCCGTTCCTTCATTATTTGCCGAAACCGATTTTACAAAAAGTAATTTCGCACGGACGTCCGGCGGACATCGAAGAAGTTTTGCGGCTGAAGGGATTGCACCTAACATCGCACAATTTTTTGCTTTCGGTTAAAACGTCGAATTTCAAAATTGTGAAAGAAAAATATTATTTTATCCGTCCGGTATTCAAAATGAAATTCGGCATGCCCCCGATTTCCTCGACTGCACTGCGGCATCTGCCCTTCGTAAAAGAAGTGTTTTCGATGGAAGCAGGATACATTCTGGAAAAATAGCGAAACAAGTCTCATTAGTTCAACTCGCTTTTTATTGAATAATTCAAAAGTTTTGCAGATATAAAAAAAAATTTACGTAATTTAGTAGACTTATTTTTAAACTACTCGAGAGTAAATAATGCAAAGAACTATGCTGAAGTCCAAAATTCATCGTGCCAGAGTAACGGAAGCGCAACTCTATTACGAAGGTAGTTTTACAATTGATGAAGACATTTTGGACGCTGCAGGAATTTTGCCTTACGAAAAAGTATCGATTGTAAACGTCAATAATGGCGAACGTTTCGAAACCTATACAATCGCCGGTGAGCGCGGAAAGAAAGATTTCTGCCTCAACGGAGCTGCCGCACGCAAAGGTGCAGTCGGCGACGAAGTCATTATTATTTGCTACGGCACATACGACGAAAGCGAACTTGCCGATTATAAGCCGCGAATCGTCCTGGTTGATAAGCAAAACAATATCGCTAAAATCGTCTGATCCGGTGACAAAAAAACATATACTTAAATCAAAATTTGCGACGCGGGCAAGATTTTCCTGTGTCGCTTTTTGTGTTATACTCAATTTTTCAATTTATCACCCGAGTTTTTCGATGGATGAAACAAAAGCGGTTCGTCCGCCAACCGTCGCCGGAACATTCTATCCGGCAGACCCGACAGAATTAGAGCAAACTGTTCGCGGTTATCTCGCAAATGCCTCTGCCCCACAAATAAAAGGCGAAATTTTCGGAATCATCGCCCCTCACGCCGGATACGTTTACAGCGGTCAAACGGCGGCATATTCATATAAGCAACTTATTGAAAAAAAATACGACGTCGCCGTAATTCTCGCTCCGAACCATATCGAAGATTTTTCGGAAATCTCTATTTTTCAAGGACTTGCATATTCGACTCCGCTCGGCAGAGTTGCTATCGATACTGCTTTTGCGCAATTGCTTTCTGAAAATTCTACTCCCTCTGCACCGATAATTCTTTCAATGCACGGACATGCGTGGGAAAATATGAAACGCACGGAGCACTCAATAGAAGTGCAATTGCCGTTTCTTCAAATTGTACAGCCCGAACTGCCGATAGTGCCAATTGTACTCGGCTCGCAGGATCACTCTACTATAAACACGCTGGTAACTGCAATTAAGTCGGCTTCCGAAAAGTCCGGAAAACGCGTCTTAATTATTGCTTCAAGCGATTTGTCTCACTATCATAAGTTAAGTGATGCCAAATACTTAGACGGTTTACTTATTAAAGAGTTTTCAGACTTTGACTATTTCGGACTCGATTGCAAAATAGCAATGCAACAAATCGAAGCATGTGGCTACGGAGCAATTACCGGTGCGATGCAAGTTTGTGAAGTGTTTGGTGCAACTAATTGTAAACTATTACACTTAGCAACCTCTGCCGATAGCGAGTTTTCGCAAGATACTAATCATGTAGTGGGATATTTTTCCGGTGCAATCTTCAAAGACAACAGTTCGCATGTGCAGAAATTTACGGAATTCACGCCTGAAGAAAAAAAATATTTATGCGGTTTGGCAAAAGCGGCAACCGAAATGACGGTCGCGGCTTTAAGTCCTGACTTTGAAATTCGGCATGATGAAAAATTTCACCAAGTATTCCCCGCTTTCGTAACTATAAATAAAAACGGAAACTTACGCGGCTGCATCGGGCACATTGTCAGTAGTGCAGACATCAATTCCGAAGTAATCGAGACGGCACGCATGGCATCAACGATGGACTCGCGCTTCGGGGCAATTCGTCCGGAAGAACTTACGGAACTGACATACGAAGTAACGATTTTATCGCAAATGCAGCGTATTTTCGATTTTTCAAAAATACAAATCGGAAAGCATGGGCTATATATTCGTACTAAATACAATAACGGAATACTCCTGCCACAAGTTGCAACCGAATACGGTTGGAACACAGAAGAATTTTTAAAAAACGCATGTCGAAAAGCCGGATTACCCGAGAACGAGTTTCTTAAGTCAACGACGGAAGTATATATATTTGAAGCAGTTATAGCAGACGAAAATGATAAATAATATAGATTCACACATCATCACGAGCGATGATTTTAAAACAACAATAGAAATTACGGAACCGATAATTCTCGAAATCGGCGAAATTGCAAAGCGTGCAAACACCGATATATATATCGTCGGCGGCTATGTTCGGGATTCAATTCTCGGACGCCCGCGCACCGATTTCGATTTCACCGTAGATGGCGACTGCTTCAAATTTGCCGAGTTAGTCGCAAAACACTTCCATTCGAATCCGGTATTTTACAAAAGATTTCGCACCGCACTCGTGCCAATCGGCGATTTTAAATGTGAATTCGTAGGCACACGCAAGGAAGTCTATAACCCGGACAGCCGTAATCCGGACGTTTCTGCGGGTTCGCTTTTCGACGACATCAGGCGACGCGACTTTACAATCAACTGTCTCGCGGCAAAAATTCACAGCGAGAACATGGGACGCGTAATCGATTTATTCGACGGCTTAGAGGACTTGAAAGCCGGAATTTTGCGTACTCCGCTCGATCCGAAAATCACTTTTTCCGAAGATCCGCTTCGCATCATGCGTGCAGCACGCTTTGCCTCGCAATTGAGTTTTAGCGTTACGCCGGAATGTTTAGACGCTGCTCGCGAAATTTCCGAACGTATTCGAATTATTTCTGTCGAGCGAATCAGCGACGAACTGCTCAAAATTATCGATTCGCCACGCCCAAGCGTAGGATTGCATCTTATGTATGATATGCACATTTTATATCATATTTTCCCGGATCTCTACAAATTAAAAGGCGTTGACAAACGAGTAATTGACGGAATTGAATATAATCACAAAGATATTTTCAATCATACTCTAAAAGTAGTTGATAAAGTTGCAAGTGCTTCAAATAACACGTGGTTACGCTTTGCAGCACTAATTCACGACATTGCTAAACCGCGCACGAAACATTTTATTGATGGTGTCGGTTGGAGTTTTCACGGGCACGAGGAACTCGGAGCGCGCCGCGTACATGATATTTTCAAAAAACTGAAACTGCCGTTCGATTACGCTCCATACGTCGAAACGCTTGTCCGCCTGCACCAGCGCCCAATGGCACTTGTCAGCGAGGAAGTTACGGACTCTGCAGTTCGTCGCTTGGCATTCAATGCCGGCGAGGCATTAGACGATCTTTTCACGCTTTGCCGTGCAGATATAACGACAAATAATCCTCGACTGAGCGAAACTTATTTGAATAATTACGAAATAGTACGTGCAAAAGTTATTGAAATACAAGAAAAAGACAAACTTCGCGAGTTTCAATCTCCGGTTCGTGGCGAAGAAATCATGGAAGTATGCAATCTGCAACCTTCGCTGGCAGTCGGTCTTATTAAATCGGCAATCGAAGACGCAATTTTAGACGGAATCATACCAAACGAGTATATTAACGCAAAGGCGTATTTCCTTGAAAATAAAGATACTTGGCTATCTGAAATTGCGAGCGGTGTGCGGCATAAATAAACGGTGATTTTGCTTTTTTTTGTGATAATTTTTTCGTAATTTTGTAGATATGAAATACAAAAAATCCAACACATTATAAGGCTGAAAATGGAAGAAAACGGCACTCCAACCCCGATAGATCACAGCGAATATACCGAAAAAAACATCCGCGTATTGGAAGGACTCGAAGCAGTCCGTATGCGTCCGGCAATGTACATTGGCGACGTTGGCGAACGCGGTTTGCACCATCTAATTCAAGAAGTTGTCGACAACTCAATCGATGAGGCTTTCGGCGGTTTTTGTACTCACATAGAGGTAACACTCCATAACGACGGCTCCTGTTCGGTAACCGATAACGGGCGCGGTATCCCGACCGGTATCCACCCGGTAAAAGGAATTTCCACACTTGAAGTTGTAATGTGTACGTTGCACGCAGGCGGTAAATTTGATAAAGGCTCGTACGCTGTTTCCGGCGGTTTGCACGGTGTCGGCGTTTCGTGCGTGAACGCACTTTCGAGCGATATGACCGTAACTATCAAACGCGAAGGAAAGATTTTCGAACAACATTACGCTTACGGTGCCCCGCAAAATGAAGTCAAAGAAATCGGCACAAGCGAGCAAACCGGTACAACGGTTCGCTTTTTACCTGATGCCTCCATTTTCACTACTATAGTTTTTAAATACGGCAAAGTTGCAGACCGCCTCCGCGAATTGGCTTTCTTAAATCCGCATATTGCCATTACATTGACTGACGAGCGCGAAATGAAATCCGAACTTTTTCACTTCAAGGGTGGTTTGATAGATTTCGTTAAATATACTGATACAGGTAGCACTGCAGTTGTAAAGCCAATTCTTATCAGTGGCAACAGTATTTCAGACGACGGATTAGAGACAAAAGTCGAAATCTGCTTTGAATATAACGACGGATATAGCGAAAATGTTCTCTCTTATGTAAATAACATCAATACAATTGAAGGCGGAACGCATGTCTCCGGCTTTCGTTCGGCGATGACCAGAACACTAAACACTTACGCTCAAAACAACAATCTGGTCAAAAACAACAAAATAACGCTTTCCGGCGAAGATTTCCGCGAAGGGCTTACTTGCGTAATTTCAGCAATGGTTCCAAATCCGCAATTTGAAGGACAAACCAAAACGAAACTTGGCAACGGCGAAGTTGAAGGAATTACCCGCACCATAGTCGGCGACCGCCTGACAGTGTTTTTAGATGAAAACCCAACCGTCGCTAAGTCTATTATTGATAAAGCAGTTGTAGCGGCTGAAGCACGTGTTGCGGCAAAACGTTCCCGCGAATTAGTACGTCGCAAGAGTGCACTTGAAATTTCGACTCTGCCGGGCAAATTAGCAGATTGTTCTCTCAGAACATCCGAGGACACAGAATTGTTTCTCGTCGAGGGAGATTCCGCGGGTGGATCTGCAAAGCAGGGACGCGACCGCCGTTTTCAGGCAATTCTTCCACTACGCGGTAAAATCTTGAATGTACAAAAAGCACGCGACCACCGTATACTCGAAAACGAGGAAATTCGCACAATGTTTACTGCTGTCGGTGCAGGTTTTGGCGATGCCTTCGATGCATCTAAGTCTCGCTACGGCAAAGTAATTCTTATGGCAGATGCCGATGTCGATGGTTCGCATATTCGCGTTCTACTGATGACATTTTTCTTCCGTTTTATGCGCGATCTTATTGTAAACGGCAAATTATTCCTTGCTCAGCCGCCACTTTATAAGTTACGCAAAGGGAAACTGGAATACTACGCTTTTAACGAAAAAGAGCGCGACGAAATTATTGCTCGAATCCGCAAGGACATGGCAAACAGGAAATCGGGTTCTGCCCCACAACTTCCGGAAGTATCAAATGAAGTAGAGACCTCGGAGGAAGGCGTTTCTGCAACTCAAGACGGCATAACTATAAGTCGATTCAAAGGTTTGGGCGAAATGAATCCGGAACAACTCTGGGATACAACAATGAATCCGGAAACCCGCACTTTATTGCGAGTTTCGCTTGACGACGCTGCAAACGCGGCACGAATTTTCCAAATGTTGATGGGCGACAAAGTTGAACCTCGTCGTGATTTTATTGAGCAAAATGCTCACTTCGTTAAGAATTTGGATATATAAGCCATGAAAAAAGCAAAGCAATCTTTTGAAGAGGAATTCGAAAGTTTACAAAATATTGTCGGCGAATTAGATGCCGGCGATCTTCCGTTTGAGGAAACAGTAAATAAATACGAAAAAGGCATAAAAACGGCGATTTCGCTGATTACAACTTTGAAGAATGCCGAGCAAAGAATTACGACGGTTGAAGCGGAATATGCAAAAGTTTGCGGCGATGAATCAGATGCAAAAGTTAACGCCGATGAAGACATAGAAGAAGGTGAATATGAAAACTGATTTTAGTGAATTAACGGCGTGTGCTATCGAAGCGGCAACAAAAGCCGGCGAAATTTTACGTGCCGGATTCGGAACACATTTTCGTATTTCGAGCAAAGAAGGTCGCAATAATTTAGTAACCGAATATGATACAAAATCAGAAAATTTCATCTTAGATTTTATTAAGTCGAAATTTCCTCACCACTTTTTTCTTGCTGAAGAAAGCGGAGAATCCGGCACGGTCGCGTCAGACGAAGTACAATGGGTAATCGATCCGCTCGACGGAACAGTAAATTTTGCTCACGGTATTCCGATTTTTAGTGTCAGTATTGCAGCTACTTTGCACGGCGAGACACTATGCGGCGTAGTTTATCAGCCGATTCTTGACGAACTGTTTGTCGCCGAAAAAGGCAAAGGAAGTTTCATGAACGGCAAGCCGCTCCACGTTTCTTCCTCGCATGATATTACTTCGTCGTTTCTCGTAACGGGATTTCCGTATAATATAGACTCAAATCCGCATTATTGCTTAGAAACTTTCGTCGATATAGTTAAACAGGGCATTCCTGTTCGTCGCCTTGGATCTGCAGCGATGGATTTATGCTATGTAGCGTGCGGCAGATTCGACGGATTTTTTGAAATTAACCTACACCCTTGGGACGTTGCAGCCGGAGTATTAATTTTGTCCGAAGCCGGCGGAAAAATCACGCAATACGATCAATCGGATTATTCGATTTTTGACCATACGATTTTAGCCACTAACGGACTATTACACAGCCCGATAGCAGAAATTTTATTGGCGAACTATCGGAAATTTCAGTCTAAAAAATAGATATGAAAATAGAAGTTACATACATGTCCGGAGCCGGAAACACTTTCTCGGTAATCGATAATTCACGATGCGGACTAAGTAAAGCACAAGCCTCTGAACTTGCCGGCATCTTATGCTTCAAAAACAACGTAAATCACCATAGCACCGAGGGTCTGATCCTTATAGATTTGCCGACTGAAGACGATTGCGATTTTTCGGCCGATTTTTTCAATCCGGACGGAACTTGCGACGCAATGTGCGGCAACGGCGGACGTTGTGCAGTGCGATTTGCATCTCTAATGCCGAACATAAATCTGAAATCAAACGGAAAATTTTCGATGGCAGAAGCAAAATACTGCTATACTTTGCCGGCGGGCAGCGATTTAATCTGCCTACACTTTCCCGCTCCACTCGCTTATAAAGATAAATTTTTCGTTATCGGCGAGTCAGCAGTATATTCCGGAACTTATGTCGATGTCGGTACCCGCCACTATATTCTCGACTTTAACTCAACCGTTGGAGCAGACGATTTTACACACTACAACATTAATTCAATTGCACGCGAAATCCGCTATGCAAATGAATTTGCCCCACACGGCGTAAATGTAAATTTTTTCAGAATCGAAAACGGAACGGTATACTTGCGTACATACGAACGCGGAGTAGAATTTGAAACCGGAGCATGCGGAAC
>JAQUZU010000059.1 GCA_028691175.1 Candidatus Kapaibacterium sp.
ACAGCGATGCTGACGCCGCCCATACCTTCGTATCTTGCACTCAGATTATTGTGAATATCTCCAATGCCGTACATTGAGTAATTCGATCCACCCTGTGCGAATGCCGGAGCAACTGCAAACATAGCAAAAGCCGCGAAAGCGATAATTTTTTTCAGTTTATTCATTATTCGTCTCCCTTTCGATTTTTCGCGTCTTTACTGTAGGACGGACGTTTAGAGTATATTATCTTCAATCGCGGACGCAGAGCCGGATCCGGATCGTTCAGCCCGTGAAATACATATCGATCGAGCGTTAAATACTGATAAACTGTCGGCATCTTGGTAAATATCAGGCTGCCTTTGCGTTCCGCCATATAGCGGACAAGATATTCCGCCGCATAAGTAAATAAATTATATTGATATGTTATGCGATCGTCGAGCCGCGTGCCATACATTATCGGCAAAATCGTATCGCCCGCAACTGCCGAATCGGCACCATGAACACGATACATGCAGCTTATTTGCGGATCGCGAAGCGAGTCCGAGAAATTCGAAATCGTCGATTTATCTATATCAAGCGTCAAAATCAATGCTGCGGAGTGAATTGCAATATCTTCCGGCAAAGACGACAAATCGAAGTCGAGTTCCATTGCATACTGAGCGGCACCCTGCAGGACAAATTCGTCGTCGCTCGGGCGTGGTGCCTTCGAAACCGTGAAGTCCATTGCCGAGTTCAGCGTGATTGTATCCCGCTCGTTATTTTTGTTCAAATAAATTACTTGCAAATTGTTATATTTAATTGTGTCGTCATCGCTTTGCGTAACGTATTGCCCGGCAAATTTGCGTATTTGATTACAATTTTGATCTGCGACTATCGCGATACCAAGGTTTATATATTTTGTGGTATCAGAACCGTATTTCAGCCATTCTGCAGCAAGTTCTTTGTCAAAATCGACTGTTACGTCGCCGGTTTCCGTCGTCAGCGGAATCACATCGTTAAACGACGCAACCGCTTTCGAATAGTCGATATAGTCAGCGGGCGAAGTAAACAGAGAATCATACGTCGCAGTTACATGCCACATTTTTTTTACTTTATACATTTTGAACGGAAACGCCGCAAGCGAGTCGCCCAAGGCATAGCGATGAGTTTTTAACGTAAATTTGCTGGATATAATTCTGTCCGGCGTAATATACGAAAGCGAATCCGGCAAATCCCCGCAGCGAATAAATCCGGCGGAGTGCATGCCGTTATAATTTCCGACGAGAATACCGCCGGAGTTCAAAATTCCCTCGTTGAATTGAACTATGCGCTGCCCGGTAATAAACGGATATTCCAGCGAAGAAACTGCCTGTACCGAAACAGTATCGTACAAAAACGGATACGCGAGTTCCGTCGGCAAATCGTTGCACGCACTAAGTGCGATGCAAGCCATAGAAACGAGGCTCAGCAGGGCAGCCTTAGACCTCCTGCCGATAATTTTCATGATTTTTTCAGCACTATTCATTAATTAGCGTCTTTAACAGAGTTCTGGTAAATTTGAATATACCGCTTTACGGATTCTTTCCAAGAGAAATCTTCCTTCATCAGCCCTTTGGCAAGATCGAGCCACTCGCTGCGCTTGCCGTAAATATCGAACGCACGTTCTATGGCGTCCATAAGAGCCTCCGGAGTATATTCTTTAAATGTGAAACCGTTTCCGGTCTTATTTTCGGGATTATAATCGCGAACAATTTCGCCCAGACCGCCTGTCGATCTGACAACCGGAACTGTACCGTACATCATCGAATACATTGCATTCAGGCCGCACGGTTCCGAGAGACTCGGCATAAGGTACATATCGCATGCCGCTTCGATATTGTGGGCGAGATTTTCGTCATTTCCGATTTTGAAAGCAAAATTATCGTAATAAATCTTGTAAAGTTCTTTTACTTCGTGTATATATTTTTGTTCGCCGTCGCCGAGCAAGACGAATTGCATTCCGAGATCTGCAAGCAACGGTATCACGCGAAACAGTAAATCGACGCCCTTGTGGTCGGCAAGATTCGTTACCAAGCCCACCAGTGGAGTTTTCGACTTATACTCAAAGCCGAGTTTATCGGCGAGGTTTCGTTTGTTGATTTCTTTATATTCTTCGAAATCATCAGTCAATTTTTTGAATAGGTACGGGTCTGTTTTCGGATTCCAAGTCAAATCGTCGATGCCGTTCAGGATTCCGCAGAATTTATTTTTTTCTTTCAGAACTTCGTTCAGTCCATTCGAAAAATCGGTTCCTTCGAGCACTTCGTCCGCATAAGTCTTCGAAACCGTATTCACATAATCGGAATATACTATTCCGGCTTTAAGGAAGTTGACTTTTCCGTTATGAATAAAGTTTTCGCGTACGTTTTCCGGCAAATCGAGTTTATCGAAAGTCTCAGCCGGAAATTCACCCTGGCGAGCAAAATTGTGAATCGTCAAAATAAAACGCGTCTTCTTAAATTTACCCGGGAATAGAATTCGTGCAAAAGCCGCAGTCAGTGCAGTTTGCCAATCGTTACAGTGGATTACGTCCGGAAACCAATTCAGAACGAGGCATGTCTCTATCGCAGTACGGCAAAAGAACATAAAACGCTCGTCATTTTCGAAATAGTCTGCTCCGGAACCGGGTTCGCCATAGATGCCCTTTCGAGAATCGAAATAGTCTTGATTGGTGGCAATATACGCCTGGACTTTCGTCCGCGTATTGTATATAGACGATGACTTCACCGTGGCAAGTCTGGTTTCCTGCCCGATAGGAATGGGTAAATCGCGCAATCTGTTGATGTCGTGTATCCTGTTTTTGCGTTCGCTGACAATGCCGTATTTCGGCAAAATGACTCGAATGTCGTGCCCGGCATCTCTGATTGCAAGCGGCAAAGAATACGCGATATCACCGACCCCGCCGATTTTTGCAAAAGGAAATACTTCGCTCGATACATATAAGATACTAAGTGGTTTAGCCATTTCTCTACCTATTATTGAAAATATACCCGTTGATAAACTACAAAAATAACTAATTTTTTCATAATAAAAAAGGGCTTATTCCACTTTAATTATTTATGAACGGCTCTTCACCGTTCGATTATAAAACTTTACTTCACCAATAGAAACGAACGAAATTCAAAAAGGTAACAAAAACGGGCAAAATATTTAATTTTTTGGTCAATTTCAACTAAAAGTCAAGGTACATGAATGTCAATCGCAGATAATGTTCGTCATTTGTTTGAACGGAGTGATTCAGCGTATAGGAGAATTTCATCGTGAAATCACGGAAAAGTTCGAATCCCCATCCAACGCTTACCGAGAAGGTTTCCTGCAAGTCGCCGTCCAAGAATTTCACGCGTTCGCTATCCTCCGGCATACGTGTTTTCGCGAAATCTCCACCGACATTTCGCGTCATGTTACCGTCTGCATCGTATTCGTTTGCACCGTGCCGGCGATATGCAAGCCGCATTTCAACGGGATATTTTCCGAGTCCGAGCCAATATTGGGCAGTTGCGGAATATTCCTCCGAATTAGGCATAAGTCCTATACCGATAAGGCGGTTATCGTTTGCATAATTATTAAGTGAATCAAAGTGCGAAAACATATATGGTTCAATTCTGGCATATTCCACACCAAAATCCAGCGGGCAATCCGGCGAAAACCATGCGCCGAGATTCCACGCATATTTGTTGCTCCAATAGTCGTTGCCGATTTCGCCGAAAATTATATCGTCGAGAATAAAACTTCCGCGAAGTTCGATATTCTTGAACGGGCGAACCGTCATATCCACGCCGATCATTGAATTATCGCGATCGCGAAGTGCGTGCTCCAGCGATTTATAAAAACTCAACGGATTGAGATATTCCAAATCCATATCGCGCTTTGAGTACACTATACTCTCCCATAAGCCGAATTCGCCCCACGAAGGCTTGACTGCCAAGCGGTGCATGGCGACATATTTTTGAGCAACTACTGCATTGAAGCCGACTTTTATGCTGTCCGAATAAGTAGCAATAAGCCCGCCGTGCAAGAAGCGGTATTCGAAATTTTTGAATTTCGCTCCAAGTTCAATCGTAGTAAATGCCGGAGCATTCGCCGAAATATATAGCGAATTATTCACACCGGAACCCCATAGGCGGGTTTCGCGTCCTATCGTCGCATGGAACCAATCGTATTCCACGGTAACACTCGACTCCGTAAAATCAAAGTCGCTCTTCAATTCCGTAAATTTTACGTTCTGCCCGATATGCTTATCGACTAATGCAATCGATTTGTCGCCGGAAAAAATCGCACCGTTCGTAGCCTGCAAGTAATAGCCGAAATGGCTGCCGAGCGAGCCGTACAAACGAAATCCGATATTTCCATAGAGAACATTTCCGTCGTCCTCGTCAGAAGATTTTGCAATAAAATCTGCCGAAGCAAGCGGACTAAGAGTTACATTGTTTGCCGAATCTGCGTGATGATATACATATTTCGGATTATCATCGAAAAATCGCGACGAAAGCACCTGCGAAGTGTCTTTCTCACTATAAAACACGACAAGGTTTTCTTCTTTGACCAATCCGAAATCCTTTTCGAAACGCTCCAATGTCCGCAGATCGTTCGCTGATAGTTGCGACACATTCCGGCGAATCGACTTCAGTGCCGACGTAATTTCGGCACGCGAAAGGGGCAACATCGAAGAGGAAAAATGCGGCAATATGCCCTTTGCCTCTGCGCGCGTCAGATAATTATAGACCGGATTTGCCACCGGAACATTTTCGACCTGTGCAAATGCCGGAGCATAGGCTAACATCATAGCCAAAAGTAATTTTTTCATACGCAATTAGTTTTTAAACAACATCTGATAAACCGACAGCATCAGCGACGCAATCGACACAAAAGCCGTAATAATCAAACTGTAAGTCTGCAGTTGAGTTCCCGGCGGGTTATCCGGCGAAGTCGGCACATAAATCCGGTCGCCGGCATAGACGAATGTATCTTTGTCGTTATCAGCCCACACACCGGTCGAGCCGCGAATAATTCTCGCACGACCTTTTTTTCCGCCTTCGGATACTCCGCCCACACGCTCGAGATACCACTCCAAAGTCTGCCCCGGAACGAAATCCACATAGCCCGGTTTCTTCACGTAACCAAAGACATACACGTTGTTCGGACATTTCGGAATATTGATATAGTCGCCGGTGCGAATCAAAACATTGTCTGCATCGGAATTATTAACATATAAGTCGGCGAGATTGCACGAGACAATCGGCGCCAGGTTATTTAGTGCATAACGCGTGCGTGTAGAATCCTCCATCGTAAGATCCGCCACTTTATAAAATTCAAAATACGAGTCGTCGAACTTCGAAATATCTGTCGTACCATTGCTGCGATAAATTGTGCCGAGCGGCAAATATGCCGCACTCGTAAATCCGCCGGCAAGCGTAATCACATCTTTCACGCGTGTCTCGCCCTCGATTATCGGATATGTACCCGGATTATTTACCTCGCCACGCACGGAAACAAAGCCATGCTTTACGTCACTTTTCTTCGCACCTGCGGATTTCGCTTCAACTGAAATTGTTCCGCCGGCAGCAACTTCGGCATCATTTAAAACACTTCCGTCGGCAGCGATTTTTATTTCGGTCGTTACCCCGTAAGCATCTGTTAAAATAACATTATCTAAATCTGCATTCGGAGCAAGTCCGCCACTCATTTTTATAATTTCGGAAATTTTATCTCCCTGCTTCCACGAAACACTTGTCGGCTGCATAACCGCACCAATAACCGTTACATAGCCGTTATCGTCGTTTTCGTAGGGGATAATGATTTTGTCGTTCTCGGTGATATACGGATCGAATGAAACATCGCCCGTAACGCGTGCTTTTTCGATATCGACATTTTGCGAAGTCCCGTTTTTCTTCACTAGAAAGATATTTCGATTAGTGAAATCGCTCTGCGAGGCAAATCCGGTACTACCGAATTTTTTTTCGTTCTTGCGTTTTTTGTTTTTCGCCTGTTCGTAATTAAAGTGCAAAACCGGCTGAGAACGTTCCGCATCCGTGAGTTGCGAAACAGCTGCAATTGCCGTTGAAACGCGATACGACGCCGGCAGGGAATAAGTTCCCTCAAAGAGCGTATTTCCCGAAACCGTAATATACACGCGGCGTGGCTTATAGAGCCCGACCGAAACTGCCGCGTTGCTTTGATTTTGCTTAACGCGTTCGATAATCGCTTTTTTCGCTTCATCGAGCGTCATGTCTTTTATGCTCAATTCGCCTATACGCGGAATATAAACCGAGCATTCCGGCGACACGGTCATAAACTGGGCGCTCGTCGATACGTTAAAATTATAATAGCTCAGCACGTCGCCGGGACCAATTTTGTAGTGTTCCGGTTCGACCACATCGCCATAAATCATGGTTTCGCTTGTAAGTGCTTTTTCGGCTGTCAGCGACGATTTCATCTCCTCCTGAAGCAATTTTTCGGTATCAAAAGATGAAAAACCTTTCGTCTGAGCATAACTCGGCAGGGTAGCGACAAACAGTAACATCGCCACGGCAACATTTTTCAGCAAATCAAATTTCTTCATATTATATTGATAAGATTTCATTAACAATTATCATACATATTCTTGTGGCAGTTTTGCCGTCCCAGTTTCCGGGAACAGTTCCTGCACGGCGCGGCTCATTCAGCATGCGGTCAATTGCAGCGATAATATTTTTCTTTTCCGGCAATATCAGTTGATTTGTGCCGGACTTAATCGTTATCGGACGTTCGGTCGTTGTACGCAAGGTCAGGCAATGCTTGCTGAGCGCAGTTGTTTCCTCCTGTATTCCGCCGGAATCAGTCATGATAAAATCTGCAGATTTCATCAAAGCAAGGAAATCGATATAGCCGAGCGGTTCCAGGAAAATAATATTTTTATTGTCGCGAACAATTCCGCCGAGATCGAAATTTTCGATATTCTTCAGCGTGCGCGGATGAATCGGGAAAACAATTTTGCGCGATTTCGACAAGTAATCGAAAACTTCGAGCAGCATTTTGAGTTGTTCGGGTTCATCTACATTGCTTGGGCGGTGAATCGTCGCAAGTACGTAGGAATTTTCGGTCAAGCCGTTTTTCTCGAGAATTTTTGAATTTTCGCATTTCGGCAGAGCAAAATGCAGTGAATCAATCATCGTATTACCAACCATGCGGATTTTATCGACCGGAAAATTCTCGCGAGTCAGATTTTCGACCGCACTCGGCTCCGTTACAAAGCAATATTCGCTAATCGCATCGGTCGCGAGGCGGTTAATTTCCTCCGGCATTTTGCGGTCTCCGCTTCGAAGTCCGCCCTCAACATGTGCCACCGGAATGCCGAGTTTTACGGCAGTCAATGCAGCGGCAATTGTTGAATTTACATCGCCGACAACAAGCACGAGATCCGGTTTTTCATCGAGGCAGACTTTTTCAAACGCAATCATCACTTTCGCAGTCTGCTCGGCGTGCGATCCCGATCCGACATTCAGAAAATGAGCCGGCTGCGGCATTTCCAGATCCTGAAAAAAAGCGTCGCTCATCTTATAGTCATAATGCTGTCCGGTATGAACAATCAAATGCCGAACTTCATTTTTGTACTTTTTAAAGGCACGGTCAATCGGTGCCACTTTCATAAAATTCGGACGTGCTCCGACCACTGAAATTACTGTTTTCATTATTTGCCGTCTCCCAAAAGTACAATATTGCTTCTATCTTTTATATCTTTCAAAGCGTTACGGGTATCGATCACTACTTTTGAATTTTTCGCAATCATTTCGAAATCGAATACCGAATGGTCAGTCGTAATCAATACAACATCGTATTTTTTCAGACTTTCCGGAGAAATTTCAGCCACAGATTTCCGCAAAGTTCCTTTCAAGCGAACTTCCTGCACATACGGATCATAGTATTCGATACCGTTCATTCCTTCATTATCAAGCAGTTCAAAGACTTTAAGTGCCGGCGAATGCCGCAAATCGTTCACATTCTTTTTAAACGCCATTCCGAGAATCAAAACTTTTGCATCAGTGATTATAATCGGCTGTTTTGCAATTTCTTTGATGACCATATCGCGTACATAAAACGGCATATCTTCGTTCGTCTCGGCGGCAAGAGTAATAAAATCGGTTACAAAATCATACTTTCGTGCGAGCCACGCCAGATAATACGGATCAATCAAAATGCAGTGTCCGCCAATGCCCGGACCGGGATAGAACGGCATGTAGCCGAACGGCTTCGTCGCAGCGGCATCGACCACTTCCCAGATATTCACGCCGATGCGGTCGCAAAGTTGCGCCATTTCATTTACGAGAGCGATATTTACGCTACGGAAAATATTTTCGAGCAGTTTCTCCATTTCTGCGATCGCCGGTGAAGATACTTTTACAACTTTCTGCACGGCAATATTAATTACGGCAGCGGCAATTTCAGTTGATTCCGGAGTTACGCCGCCAACGGTAATCGGCGTGTTTTGAGTATTCCATTTTTTGTTTCCCGGGTCGATTCGCTCCGGCGAGAACGCCAGAAAATAATCGCTGTTAATTTTTCTGCCCGGCTTATTGAGAATAGGCATAACATAATTTTCGGTCGTACCCGGAAATGTCGTCGATTTCAAAATCACTACTGCAGCCGGTTTTAAATTGTCCGCGAGCGACTTTGCCGCATCTAAAATATATCGGATATCAGGATCTTTATTTTCGGTAAACGGAGTCGGCACACAGATAAAAACTGCGTCGCACTCGCTCATGCGCGAAGTATCCGAAGTTGCAGTGAATTTTTCGCTTTCGACCATCGTGCGAACTACTTTATCATCGACATCTTCGATGTAATTTTCGCCGGCAACGAGTTTCGAGACTTTCGAATTATCGACCTCGAACCCCAGTGTTTTCACACCTTCTTGAGCAAATTCCATCGCCAGCGGCAAGCCGACATAGCCTAATCCGATTACGCCGACGCAAATTCTGCGTTCGTGTATTTTGCGGAGAATTTCTTTAATTCTCTCGTTTTTTTCGTATTTTATATCTGAATTCATTATTTATGCTTTGTTTTTATCTTAAATATTTTCGTACTGACGGCGATAGTATTCGAGATATTCTCCCGAACGAATCTTCCGGCACCACTCATAATTTTTCTTGTACCACTCGATAGTGGCGGCAAATCCGTCTTCGAAGCCGACTTTCGGTTTCCAGCCAAGTTCGCGGGTAATTTTATCGCTGTTCATCGCATATCGGCGATCATGCCCCGGACGGTCGGCGACATATTTAATCAAACTTTCCGGCTTGCCGAGTACATCGAGTATTTTCGTAACTATCTGCAAATTCGTGAGTTCGCAGTTTCCGCCGACATTATATACTTCGCCGACATTTCCGCACTCAAACGCATTCCATATCGCAGCGCAGTGATCGCCGACATAGACCCAGTCGCGGATGTTCCGGCCGTCGCCATATATCGGTAAATCCTTATCTTCCATAGCGTTAAGCACCATCAGCGGAATGAGTTTTTCCGGAAATTGATTCGGTCCGTAGTTATTCGAACAGCGCGTAATCACCACCGGCAAATTATGTGTAGCATAATACGACATCACAAAATGATCCGCCGACGCCTTTGATGCCGAATACGGCGAACGCGGCTTGATATAATTCTGCTCCGTAAATGCAGGCTCTGCTGCAGAAAGCGAACCATATACTTCGTCCGTCGATACCTGCAAATACTTCTTGACATTGTGTTTTACGGACATATCGAGCAAGGCAAGAGTTCCGCCTACATTCGTTCGCAGAAACGGTTCGGAATCATGAATCGAGCGATCAACATGCGATTCCGCCGCAAAATTTATCACCCCGTTAATTTCATTCTCCGCGAAGATCTTATCGAGCAAAACGCGATCGCAAATATCGCCCTTGATAAAAACATAATTCGAATAGTTCCTTGCAAAATCAAGATTTTGCAGGTTTCCGCAATATGACAGATTATCCAGCACAACGAGATTCAAATCATCAATCCGCATGTCTTCGAGAAGCATTTTCACGAAATTGCATCCGATAAATCCCGCTCCGCCGGTTATAAGCAAATTGTTTTTTTTATGCTTTTTCATTCGCTTCCTCTACGATAAAACAACCGGCTTTGCCGGCTTTTATCACAATATATCCGCATACGAAAAACATCGACAGCAGCGCGGTAAGTATCGCTGCAAACATACGCGACGGCGATTCGCGCTTTAGTGGCGGGATTGCCCAATCAAGTGCTTCGATAACCGGAACATCGCTTTCCTCCTGAATCGCTTCCTGATATCGTTGCGTTTCGAGATATAAATTTACTTGCTCCAGAATTTTCTTGTCGCGGATCAAATTCGTATATCTGCGGAATAATTTCGGCATTTTTTCGAGTGCAAAAGAATAATCCTCGTTTCCGAGAATTCCTCCGGACTGCACGCGTTTATACTGCTCGCGAAGCGACTGCACTGCCTGTTCTGCCGCCTGAACCGACGGCGAATTATTTTTATAGTCAAAACGCTTCAGACTGTATTCCGCTTC
>JAQUZU010000060.1 GCA_028691175.1 Candidatus Kapaibacterium sp.
CAGAAGTTTCCACCGAAGCCGAAGCAGTAAATTTCGTGTCAAAAATCGGCTATCCGGTAGTTATGAAAGTCGTCGGTCCGGTTCATAAATCCGACGTCGGCGGCGTAAGTCTCGGCGTAAAGAGCGAGGAGGAAGTTCGTCGCGAATTTAAGCGCATTATGCAAATTCCGGACGCAACCGGCGTGCTGATTCAAAATATGCTCTCCGGTCGCGAGATTTTCATCGGTGCGAACAAAGATCCGAAGTTCGGGCACATTATACTCGCCGGCTTGGGCGGTATCTTCATTGAAGTACTGAAAGACGTTCGCTCATGCCTCGTTCCGGTCTCAAACAACGAAGCACACGATATGATTAAATCTCTTAAATCATACAAACTTATTGAAGGTGTTCGCGGTCAGGAAGGTGTCAACCAGGATATGTTCGCAGATATAATTTGCCGCGTAAGTGCCCTCTTAGAGGCAGCACCGGAAATCTGCGAAATGGACTTAAATCCGCTACTCGGCACTGAAAAATCAATTACCGCTGTAGATGCGAGAGTCAGAATCGAAAAAAAATAATGTTGTGATTTATCTCACATATTCCCCTGTAGGGGCAGACTTAACACCTGCCCCTACGTTTGTTCACTTAGAACGGCATAATTTATTTTTATAAATTTTTCTGCATTGACTTTGCTCTTTCAGAAAATTTTATTAATTTGCTGTATTGTATTTTTGTGTTTGAAAAATACAAAGCATAAACCATAATAAAAAAATATTGCGAGATACTATGAAAAGAAGATTTACCACATTTCTATTATTAGCGATAATTCTTCCGTTTGCTGTATACGCGCAAAGCGTTACAACTGCGGGAATTAACGGCATTATTACAGACGCAGTAACCGGAGAAAAACTTGCCGGTGCTACTATTCGCTTAGAAAATCAAACTACCGGAGTGAAACACGGACAAAAAACCAATCCGTCGGCACGATTCAATTTTGTCGGATTAAGACCGGGCGGTCCATATACGCTGACTGCAACGTATGTAGGACATCTTGAACTTAAAATGGAAAACATTAACCTCGAAATCGGCCAGAACTTGTCGATTTCGCTGAAACTCAACCCGGAAGAAGTCAGAACAAAAGACGTTGTCGTAGTTGCCGAAAAGAGCCAGATTATCAATTCAGGTAAAACCGGCTCTTCGCAGTATATATCGGAGAACGATCTTATGAACATGCCGACCATGGACAGAAATTTGAACGATTTCTCGCGTCTTTCGCCGGCAATTACAACTACCGGAGCGAACGAATCCGAAGCCGGCACAAGCGTCGGCGGGCGAAACAACCGCTACAACAATATTCAGATTGATGGTGCCACAATGAATGACGTTTATGGACTGAACTCTACGGGTACTCCGGGCGGCGGTGCGGATGCACAACCGATTTCTTTGGACGCAATTCAGGAATTTCAGGTTGCAATTTCGCCGTTTGACGTTCGTCAGGGTGGCTTCACCGGAGGTTCAATTAATGCAATTACACGCTCGGGCACAAATCATTTCAAAGGCTCGGCATATTATTATGGCAAAAACGCAAGTTTAGTCGGCGATAAACCGACCGAATACCCTGATTTCAACGATATGACAATCGGCGGACGCGTAGGCGGACCTATCGTAAAAGACAAACTATTTTACTTCGCAAATGTTGAATATCGCGACAAAGAAAACCCTAAAGCCCTCGAAGTCGGTACAACAGCAGTCGAAGGTGCTATTAATCAATTTTTCATTGATCCGGCTCAACTCGCAGAAATCCGTCAGAGTACAATCGATCGCTACGGCTACGATCCGGGAAGTTATAGTCCATATACTCAAAACACGGACGATATTAAAATTTTCGCCCGCTTAGATTATAACCTCAACGACCGCAACCGCTTATCTTTGCGCCACAATTATGTAAACGCAAACTCGGCAAAAGGTGTCGATCGATATTCTACTACTTTCTCGTTTGCAGGTCAGGAATATATTTTCCAAAGCAAGCAAAATCAGACCGTTTTGCAGCTTAACAGCGTAGTGGGCGACAACATGGCAAATGAACTCCGCCTTTCGATGTCAATAGTAAATGACGAACGCAACAACGAGGGTGATCTTTTCCCAAGTATAAATATTCAAGGTATGGGCGAAAAAGACGGCACCGTACAGTTCGGCGTCGAAAAAAGTTCGCAGGCAAATTCACTTGACCAGCACGTTTTTGAAATTGCGGACAATTTCAGCATTTTCGCCGGCGATCACTCAATCATGATTGGTACAAGTAATCAAATTTACTCTTTTAAAAATCTGTTTATTCAGAACTACATGGGATCCTGGACGTTCTATAGTTACGAAGACTTTGTAAACGGCACTCCGAACAAACTCGAATATACATACTCAAACAATCCGAACAACCTCTCCCCGGCAACTGAATTTGGCTATATTCAACTCGGCTTTTATGCTCAAGACACTTGGACAGTTCTTCCGAACCTCAAATTGACTTACGGCTTGCGCTATGATTTATATACTTTTCCGGACAGTCCGGACGAAAATCCGACATTTGCCGCAGATTTCCTTGGCTTACACACAAGCAACCTGCCGGCTCCAAATGCACTTTCCCCGCGTATCGGTTTTAACTGGGACGTTTTCGACGACAGCGAACTTCAACTTCGCGGCGGTTTTGGTATCTTCTCCGGTAACACTCCGGGCGTATGGATCGGCAATCAATTCTCAAATTCCGGCATGATGTTCTCCTCTGTATATCTGACAAGCGACCTCCCAACGTTTGATCCTGCTAATTGGCAAAATCTGCGCAACGAAGTTATCGCAACCGGCATCAAACAAAAATCGGAAATTGCAATCACTGCTGAAGACTTCAAAATGCCGCAATTGTTCAGAATAAACCTCGGAGCAGACTACCATCTGGGCTATGGATTCATCGGTACAATCGACTTCATGTACGGTAAATCGCAAAACGAAATTTATTATCGCAACCTTAACATTGAATATGCAACTGACGAAGACGGAAACGGTATCACAACAATCGACGGCAGACCGCTCTATAATAACCCGTACAACTCGCCGAAAAGCAGCAATTTCCAGAATGTAATCGAAATGAGTAACACAAGCAAGGGCTACCAATATTCGATTGCAGTGCAATTACAGAAACCGTTTAACCAGGGAATTTTGCCGAACATGTCAGCCAACATCTCATATTCAACTCTTCGCTCGAAAGACGTAAATAGCTCAACAAGCTCTGTTGCACTCTCAAACTGGAAATATAACGTTGCAGTTGATCCGAACAATCCGGACCTCGTAACTTCAAACTTCCAGATTGACCACCGCATCATGGCAAACGTTTCGTATCGCCACCAATGGTCAAAATTTACAAGCACGACAATTGGTCTGTATTACGAAGGACGCTCCGGCTCGCCTTTCTCGTTCCTGTTTTACACAAACTCTCGCAGCAAATACTGGGACAGATCCGAGAAAATCAAAGATGCCAACAACGACAACTTCTGGTCTAACGATGTTGTTTATATTCCGGAAATCCTCTCGAGCGAAAACGGCTGGAGCGACGATAAAATGATTCTCGTAAATGGCGCAGTGCAGGATACAATCCTCAATTCAGGCAAGACATACGGACAATTATTCGAAGAATTTCTTGATCAATACGACGACATCGAACGTGGCAAAATCTGCGAAAGAAACTCGCAGCGTTCTTCTTGGCGCCACTTCCTCGATGTGAAGATAACACAACAATTCAAAATTTACAAGCATTACAAAATGGATTTAAGCCTCGACATCATGAACGTTCTTAATCTGCTGAACAGCGACTGGGGCAAGAGCGAATACGTGCTTTATGGTACATACAGTCTTCTCGAGTTTGACGGTTACGAAGATCCGAACAACTCAAGTTCAAGAATCAAGGCAGCATTTTATCCAAACTCCAAGGGCAACACAAAGAGCTCTCTATATCAGCAAAGCGACTTGTGGTCGCGCTGGAGAATGCAATTCGGCATACGCCTTTATTTTTAGTCAATCGTCTAAATCATTAATTTTAAAGCAAGTTTCCGCATTTCGTCGGGGACTTGCTTTTGTTTATCGAAAATTTCTTTTAAACAAATAAAATACTTTTGCGATTAGTTCGTTTATTGTCGTACATAAGTAAAAATTAATCAGTATATCTAAGAGGAATAATGGAAGTAGTGCTTAAAGTAATGGCGATAGTAGTAATCAGCTATCTGCTTGGTTCTTTTCCAACCGCAGTTGTAGTAAGCAAGAAATTTTTCGGTTTCGACATTCGCAGCAAAGGCAGTGGCAACATGGGATCAACCAACGCTTTCCGCGTTCTCGGTTGGAAATGGGGCATCGTCGTTCAAATTATCGACATTCTTAAAGGTCTTTTAGCCATCGTTGTCGTAGCAAACTTAATCGGCGACGGCTTGGATTTAGGCAGTTACACATACTTCGAAGACTCTACATTAATCCGCGTAATTGCGGGTGTAAGTGCAGTTTTTGGGCACATTTTCTCATGCTTTGTCGGATTTAAAGGCGGTAAAGGCATAAACACCGCAGCCGGAATGCTGATCGGCATTGCACCGATCGACGTCAGTATTGCACTGGGAATATTTCTGCTTGCACTTATATTTTCCGGTTATATTTCGCTTGGCTCAATCATGGCGGCAATCACTGTTCCATCGTCAATGTTTGTACGATATAACATATTCAACATAGAAATTCCGGGCTATCATTTTATGATATTTTTCTTCCTGGGCATGAGTTTACTCATAGTATTTGCACATCGAAAAAACATCGCACGTTTAGCACGTGGAACGGAAAGTAAATTTCCGAAATTACAATTGATAAAAATACATTCACGACATAAATCTTAACACAGAGAAATAACACAGTGAAAATAGGAATTATAGGCGCGGGGGGCTGGGGAACAGCCCTTTCGTGTGTTTTGGCAGATAACGGTTTCCAGCCGTTAATTTGGTGCTTCGAGAGCACTACCACCGACGAAATTAACCTCAATCGAACCAACTCCGTCTTTTTGCCGGGAGTAACGCTTCCGCTCGCGATTCGCGCAACCTCTGCCCTGACGGATTTGCATTCGTGCGATATACTTGTAATCTCTACTCCGACGCAACATATTCGTGCGACCGTTTCGGCATATCCGGAATTATTCAAAGGAAAAAAAATTGTCGACGTAGCAAAGGGAATTGAAATTGGCACTACATACCGCATTTCGCAAATTCTCGAAGAAGCAGTCGGGATTAAGCCGGAAAATTACGCAGTCCTAACCGGACCGAGCCATGCAGAGGAAGTTTCCCGCCGACACCCTACAACCGTTGTAACTGCCTCCGATAACGGAATGCTTGCCGCAGAGGTACAAAAGATTTTTTCAAATAAAAATTTCCGCGTATATTCCTCAGTCGACGTAATCGGCTGCGAACTCGGTGGTGCACTGAAAAATGTAATCGCCGTTGCCGCCGGAGTAGTCGACGGCGCAGGCTTTGGCGATAACACCAAAGCTGCACTAATAACGCGCGGTCTCGCTGAAATCACTCGCCTCGGAGTAGCGGTTGGAGCAACGCAAAATACTTTCTTCGGGCTGTCCGGCATTGGCGATTTATTCGTAACATGTGCCAGCAAACTGAGCCGCAATCGACAAGTCGGCGAATATCTCGGTCGCGGACAGAAAATCGACGACATTATCTCAAGCATGAAAATGGTTGCCGAAGGCGTCCACACGACTCGCTCCGCTTATGAACTTGCACAAACACACCGCATCGAAATGCCAATTACAGAGCAAATATATAAGTTACTTTTCGGCGGCTATTCGGTAAAAGATTCAATGGAAGAACTCATGGCTCGCGAAACAAAGCGCGAATGGCTGTAATCAAAAATCATCAGATATGAAAAAACCGAAACTTTCTATCGTTACAATGGGCTGCAGCAAGAACTTGGTAGATTCCGAGCGAATCGCATTTGCCCTGAGCAATTTTTATGAATACACAAGCGACGCACAAAAATGTGACGTGCTGATAATCAACACTTGCGGGTTTATCGATTCGGCAAAACAGCAAAATGTGCAGGCAATTCTGGAAGCCGTCCACTTCAAAAAACAACTCGGCATCTCGAAAATCGTCGTTATGGGTTGTCTTTCGCAGCGGTACGGCGACGAACTAAAAGAGCAAATCGCGGGTGTCGACGCTTTTTTCGGGGCAAATAATTTCCGCGACGTAATCGCATATTTAGTGCCGAAAGGCGATTGCCGTGCTCCGCTCGAGGGCAGTCGCATCCTAATGACTCCGTTCCACTTCGCGTATTTGAAAATTGCCGAGGGCTGCAACCACCGTTGTGCATTTTGTGCAATTCCGGTAATTCGCGGCAACCACGTATCCGTACCGATGGAAGAACTAATCGACGAAGCCGCCCAACTTAAGTCCAATGGAATAAAGGAGCTTAATGTAATTGCTCAAGATACGAGTTTCTACGGAACCGACCTCTACGGAAAAAAAACTCTCGCAAAATTGTTAGAGAAACTCTCCGATATGAAATTTGACTGGATTCGCATCATGTACGCTTATCCGACGGCATTTCCGATTGACGTACTCGAAATAATGGCAGACCGCACAAACATCTGCAACTATCTCGATATTCCGCTCCAGCACATCTCTGATAGAATTTTGAAATCCATGCTCCGCGGAATATCCCGCGAGGATACTCTCAAACTTGTCGAAACGATGCGCCGGATTGTCCCCGATATAGCGATTCGCAGCACTTTTATTGTCGGATTCCCGGGCGAAACCGAAGCCGAATTTAGCGAATTAATGGCATTTCTGCGTGATGTCCGGTTAGACCGGGTCGGTGCATTCACTTATTCGCGCGAAGAAGGCACTCCGGCATACAATTTAGTCGATAACATTAAACCAAAGACTAAGGAAATACGTCTGGATAAATTGATGAAGCAGCAAGCGGCAATTTCGCTCGAAAAGAACAAAGCGAAAGTCGGCAAGACTTTGAAAGTATTAATCGACGAATGCGACGACAAGTATTTCTACGGCAGAACCGAACAAGATGCGACGGAAGTAGATAATCGCGTTTTGATCGACAAAACTGCTCCGATAAAAGTCGGCGAATTTTTTGATTTGGAAATTAAAAAAGCGACTGAATTCGATTTATTCGGTATTTTGCCAAAAGTTTCTGCAAATAATTAGTTTTTCTTTTGGAAATTATATTTGTATTTATTATTTTTGCGTTTTGCTAAAATTATAAGCATATCATAATAGAAAATTTGAAAGGTCAATCATGTTTTGGACACCTGAACTTGCAAAATTCATAGAAGATGCACCTTGGCCTGCAACTAAGGAAGAGCTCTTAGATTATACAAACCGTAACGGCAGCCCGTTACAAGTAATTGAAAATATCGTTGAATTAGACGATACAGACGAGTTAATTGAAGGTATAGAAGACTTATGGCCTGAATACGAAGACGTTACAACCGAGGAGTACTTCTATAACGACGACGAAGAAGAGCAGTACATATAACGAGGCGGGCAGTACAATTCCTGCCTCCGATTAACCATATTTATCAGTATTTAATGCTTAAATATAAAATAACAGCAAGAGCATTATTCACGTTAATTGCTTTTTTTTCTTCCGTTTTCGTCGCTCAGACCCAAGTCCCGTATTCTCAGTTATATGAATCTACGATGTATAAGTCGAAGTACGAAATCGGCTTGGTATCTTTCCGCGGAAACAACAACTATACCTCCGAGACACTCGAAACAATAATATCCTCCACGGCAACAGATTATTCAATTTTATACAGTGTATTCGAGTTTTCGTATCTAAACTTGATAGATCACCCGCTTGTTCCTGCGTTTGTAAAGCACAATCTCAACAGCAACCTGCAAACACTTGAAAACGATATTTCCTTTTTTCGAGAGGAACTTGTCGATATCGACATCGCAAATCTCCGAAGTTATTATCACCAGCACGGGTTTCACCACGCAAAAATTTCATATCGCTTCGTACCGAACTATCGAAAAGAACTAAACGAATTAATTTTCTATATCAACGAAGGAAAACGCTATAAACTTGCGGCGCTCGACTTTGATATTACCGACTCGCTACCCGAAGAAATTGACGCTAAAGTCCACAGTTTCATTACTATTCGTCCCGGAAGCAACTTCTCCGAACCACGCATTTTGAACGCAGCAAACAACATTGTCACTTATCTGAAGTCCGTCGGCTATTTCTTTGCCACGATGAAGAACCCGCAAGTAATTATCGATAACGAAAACGAAGCCGACAGCGTTTATCTGAACATCTCCCCCGGTCCGCGGTGCAAAATCGGCTCAATCCAGTTTATTCAAAATTTCAACAACCAAAAGATTCTTTCTAATTCGCTGCTTAAAAGTCAGCTCACGATCGAAGAGGGCGATTGGTATAACAACAACGATATTACGAAAACCGAATCGAATTTTTTGAGTCTCAGTGCTTTTCAGTATGTTAGAATCGATACTTCAAAATATAATCCGGCAGATTCCACGCTGAATTTCTTGGTTGATTTGCGCTATAAAAAGCAACAGGAATATGGTTTTAGCAGTTTTATAAATCGAACAATGTTCGAAAAATACCTGAACGCAGGCTTCGAGTTATCATACACGCATAAAAATGCGTTTGGCTCGGCACAGGTATTCAATCCGTTTGCGCGTATTGTTATGCTCGACGTCAGCAAATCAATTAACGATATTTCAAATGCCGAATACGAGTATCAGTTTGGTCTAAGCTTGTCGCAGCCGCTTTTGTGGAAAATCAACAGTGCAAAAGTGGGCGTAATATCGCAGCTGATGTACTCGAAACGTACGATTTACGACGAACTCCGCCTTACGACTTTTTCGCTTCCGATAAAATTTCCGATCACATTTTCTTCGCGGACATACTTTAATCTCGGCTCGCTAGAGTTTGGATTTGAGCGTCAAATGCCGAATAACTATCCGACGGCAATCGAAAATGCACTTCAAACCGCGGAATCATCGCAAGATACAATCGATATTTTCAAGCGGTTTATGCAGTTTGAGGATTTATACAATTTTGTCGAAGAGAAAAAGCCGTTCCTTACATCGACGACTCTTGGTTTTAGTATCAGCGGTGACAACCGCAACGATCCTTTCTATCCGACAAGTGGGCATTATGCGGCAATTAATCTCGACATCGCACCATTCAAAGCGAACAAATACACCGGCGTGAGTAATTATATCAAATTACAATTGCTATACACAACTTTTTTAAATCTCAGTCCGAAGTCTGTTCTTGCACTAAAAATTCGTGGCGGACATATTTTCTGGATGGATCGGAGCAATTCGCTTGTTCCATACGATCGGCAGTTTTTTGCCGGCGGAGCGAACTCCGTTCGTGGATGGGCATCGCGTCGATTGCGATATTTCGGAGTCAGCCAGCGAGATGCAGTCGAAAATGAATATTTTCATTTTACGGAAGACTTCATCGGCAGCACTTCTATTATCGAGGGTAGCTTCGAATGGCGCTATAAATTGGTAACGCCGAGCCGTCGAAATACTACTTTTCAGCAATATCTCGAAGGAATTAGTTTAGCATTCTTTATCGACTACGGCAACGCGTATCAGTGGTTCTATTATTCGGACGATAAAGACTATACTTACAAGCCGAAGTTGATCGACTATCTAAAGGGACTTGCCGTCGCGTATGGAGCGGGAATTCGATACGACACGCCGGTCGGAGCAATTCGCTTGGACTTAGGCTGGAAGCTTTACGATCCAAACTCGCAATTTGATCCGGATTTATATCCTGCGGTCGGCAAATTAAGCGACATTCAATTCCATATTGGTCTGGGCACTCCATTCTAAAAAAAAACCGCTTTCATCACTGAAAACGGCTTTTTATATTCTATGCAGAGAAAATTATCTGAAAATCGAGAACATATTTATTCCTGATTTCACCTTCGTCTCTTTTGCAGCTACTTTTCCGCTCGGACGTGTATAATTTACAGCTAAGCCATCTTTGTCGGTAATGACCCGATAATATCCTACTTCTATACAAGTATGTTCGAGATCGTTACCTTTCTCGCGCATCCAAAAGGTGTAGTACCTGTATAAATAGGCATTCCCTGCGCTTTAAGCGAATCAGCCGTCGGTGAATTGTATCAACTTCCGTAACAGTGGTACTGACGTTGATGCAATCGCATACATAATCATCTTCGCTGCAGCCGATCAAAGCGACGAACAG
>JAQUZU010000061.1 GCA_028691175.1 Candidatus Kapaibacterium sp.
GCATTTGCGTCATTTGTAATTGCAAACTTATCGCGGCTCCAAGCAAGTTTTTCCGCAAGCATATCGCAGAGACTTATTCGTCCTTTCCACGGCAGATTTGGCGCATCATCGATAAATCCGGAAAAATAATTTGCATTCGGAGCACCAATTCCCACAGGCAAAGGCTGCATCTGCCCCAATTTACCGCAAGAATCGGACGTCAATTCCGCAATATTTTCGGCAAGTTTCGCTACATAATTTTCGATTTTCGGGAAATCCTGCGTTTTAAAATTATTTTTTTTTAGACATTTACCTTCCGGAGTAACCAACCCGCAAACTGTGTTTGTCCCCCCGATATCTATACCGATTGAATTATTTTTCATTTTTCAGAGCCTTATTATATGTACAACCCTTTGCCCCATAATACGCAATGTAGATATACGAAACAAGCGGACAAATAAACGAATAATGTACCCCAATCGAATCGGCAAGCAATCCCATCACGGGCGGCATAAGGGCACCACCAAGAATTGCCATTATAAGCAATGATGAAGCCTGCGAGGTATATTCGCCAAGCCCGTCAATCGCTAGAGTAAAAATATTCGACCACATAATAGAATTAAATAAGCCGATTGCAACAATTGCCCACATAGAAACCGAACCGGAGAACAGCATTCCGACAACAATTAAGGCGGCTGCACAGCATGCAAATATCGTCAAAGTACGCTTCGAACTCGCGCGTCCGAGCGCAAACATACCGGCATTTAGTATTAAGAAAATCGCATAAATCAATGCTATTGACGAGCCTTTCAGAGCAAGCAATATTACAAATGCAATTACCGGAATTCCGATCATCAGCAAAAGTTTCTTTCGTGCATTAATATTGCTCAGCGAAATTGCACCGGCAAAGCGCCCAATCATCAAGCCCGCCCAATACAGTGCAACATAACCGCCGGCTTCCGCAGGTTTCATACCGGCAATTTCCGGCAAACCTAGGAAACTAATCATCATACTGCCAACGCCGACTTCAGCCCCAACGTACATAAATACGCCGAGAGCACCAAGCAACAAATGCGGATATTTCAGGGCACCAGCAACATTAGCGTGCTTCTCGGTTTCATCGACAACCCCAAAATGAGTCGGAATCCGCGACGTACGAATAAAAATAGCAAGCCCAATAAACATCAAACTAAAAATCAAATATGGCGTTTTTACAGCGTCCGCTCCGCTCCCGGTAAAATATGTAAAAACCAGATACGAGCCGATAATCGGTGCAATTGTTGAACCGAGAGAACAAAATCCCTGGCTCATATTTAGGCGTCCCGAAGCAGTTTCCGGACTGCCAAGCATCGCGACAAACGGATTTGCTGTAATTTGAAGCATTGTGAAACCAAGCCCCAAAACAAACAAAGCCGATAGAAAGAACGGGTATGAAACAAGAGTCGCCGCCGGATAAAACAAGGCAGTACCAATTGCTGCAAGCACCAACCCAACAATTACACCGTTTTTATAACCAATGCGATTCAGCGGATCGCCCAAACGAACAGACACGAAAAAATAAATCAACGATCCTATAAAGTATGCCCCGAAAAATGCAAACTGCACGAGCATTGCTTCGAAATGGGAAAGTTCGAAAATTCTCTTTAAATACGGAATTAAAATATCATTCATGCAGGTCAAAAATCCCCACATAAAAAACAATGTCGTCATTACACTCATCGCACCCGCGACGGAATTATGTTCTTTATTTGTCATTTTCCAATCCACTTTTTTAAAAGAGCACAGACGGAAAACGGCATCCGATATTGCTTGCAATAAAACACATAACACAACGTCATTATAAAATTATGTAAAATCATTTTAGCAAAGTCATGCGGATCTCTTATTTATCGACTTTTTTCCCGTTTCGAGGCGGAATAGCACAATTTAACGCGTCGCTTTATCGTGAATTTGAAAAGCAAAACGAAATCAAAGCATATACATTCACGTGTCAATATCCCAAATTGATTTTTCCGGGACAGACCCAAATGGTGCAGCCCAACGACAAGGTCGATAACATTCCTGCAGAAAGAGTGCTAAGCACGATAAATCCGCTTTCCTATCTTACTACACTAAATAAAATCAGAAAATTCAATCCGCAATTAAACATTATGAAGTTTTGGATGCCGTATTTTGCTCCGTCTCTTGGAACGGTTGCACGCGGTCTGCAAAAGAACGGCACGAAGTCAATTGCAATTCTGGATAATGTCATTCCACACGAAACTCGTCCGGGAGACATTGCGATGATACGTTATTTTCTAAAGAGTTGCGACGGTTACTTAACAATGAGTTCAACGGTCGAAAACGACCTGTTGAACCTCGAACCAAATGCAAAATTCCTGCGCTTAGAACATCCGCTTTACACGCATTTTCCTCCTAAAGTATCTCGCGACGAAGCCCTACAGCATCTAAAATTACCGAAAGATAAGAAATATTTGCTATTTTTCGGTTTCATCAGGAAATACAAAGGTTTGGATATATTGATTGAAGCATTGTGCACTTTGCCCGACGACGTTCACTTAATTATTGCAGGCGAAGTCTATGGAAAATTCGACGAATATGCGGAATTAATCAACCGATACGGACTGCAAGAGCGCGTACATAGTTATGTCCGTTATATTGCAGACGGCGAAGTTCCTGACTTTTTTGCGGCGGCAGAAGTCTGCGTTTTGCCTTATCGCTCTGCTACTCAAAGTGGAATTATCGGTATTGCTTTTAATTTTGACTTGCCGGTAATCGCTACAGACACCGGAAGTCTGCGAGAGATGCTTGAAACGCATTCCACAGGAATTATTGTCAAAGAAGCGAAGCCGGAGCAAATCTCGGAAGCTGTTTCTAACTATATTTCTAAAGACTTACGCGTTTCACTTAAGAAGAATATCGAAAGATACAAATCTATTTCCAGCTGGAAACATTTTGCAGAAGAGGCACTCAAATTCGGCAAATCGTTGTAATTTGTTTGTTATTCTCAAATAATTGTTTTAATTTTGAATTCCCGTAGGAGGTGCTACGGCGTCGGACAACAATATTGTCAAACGCCGTTTGCTGAGATAACACTCTTTGAACCTGACCAAGGTAATTCTTGCGTAGGGATCACACATACTTTCGTCATATTTGTTACTCCGTGCGAGCAACACACCGCATCCCACGGCGGTGAGAACATAAAATATTGCATCGAGTGTCTTAATAAACACCGAGCATAGTTGCCCTATGATACACTTAGGACACAAACAGACGAGAGCAAAAAAATTGGGTGAAAGCCCCTCAGCCTAACGACACTGACTTCGGTAAATAATTTATTTTATCGTTATTTACGAGGTTAAAGATGTATCAAAAAGTACTTAATTCAATCATTTTCACCGCATTGTTATCTACAAGCGGACTGTTCGCTAAAGATTCTGCCGAAAGCGATGCTCCGGACTCTACCCGCGTATATCGCACGCCAAGCGTTACGGTTACGGGTACCCGTATAAACGAAACTGATGCGACACTCCCGCACAGCGATTTCGACAAAGAAGCAATTGACAGAAGTTATATCACATCGGACGTTCCGAAACTATTGAGCACAATGACTTCCGTTATGTACACTTCGCAAAACGGCAACGGCGTCGGATATTCAGACATAAAATTGCGCGGCTTTGACCAGCGAAGAATAGCCGTAATGATTAATGGAATTCCGCAGAATGATCCGGAAGACCACGAAGTATACTGGGTAGATCTTCCGGATTTACCGAGTGCGGTCGAGTCTATTCAGGTTCAGCGTGGTGCCGGAATGGGTAACTACGGTTCGCCGTCAATCGGCGGTTCGATTAACATGAACACAAACAATTTTGCAAATCGCAAGGGAATAAAATATTCTGCCGGAATCGGCTTTCAAGAATATGGTGGCGAAAACAGTTCATTTCGCGACAACATTTACAAAAATTTATTTGAATATTCAAGCGGATTAGTTGATAACTGGGCAGTTTATGTTAAAGGCTCTAAAATATCATCAGACGGATATCGCGATCGCAGTTGGACAACCCTGCAGAGTTATTTCGTATCTGTAGCACATTTTTCGGAAAACCTTTCTACGCAAGTTAACGTTTTTGGCGGTCCGGCACGCGATGCACTCGCATACAACGGTATTCCCAAAGCTTATGTAAAAGATAAATCACTCCGCAAAAAAAACTATGCTTGGGGTGGCTGGGCATATAAAGCCGACGGTAAGACGGTTGATTACGCAGTAGAACGCAGCAAATATGAGACCGAAGGCTACTCGCAGCCACATTTTGAGATATTAAATGACTGGCAAATTGCTCCGCAATGGAAATTGCAGTCTGCCCTATTTTATTACCAGGGCGACGGATATTATGACGGCGGAACCGGCTGGGCAGATGAAATTTTCGACGGAATTGTTGGAAATGATTTTACTATAAACGACGCCTCGCGATTTAAAAATTCGTATACTCGCGCATGGGTAAAAAATAAGCAGGGCGGCTGGATACCAAAACTCATTTTCACGACAGACCGCAATGAACTTACTTTCGGCGGCGAAATCCGCATACATCGCTCAAACCACTATTTAACTGCAATTCATGGCGATATTCTGCCTGAAAATTTCGATATGGACTATAAATTATATTCGTATCACGGCAAACGAAATATTTTCTCCGCCTTCATAAAAGATAATTTCCGGATTGATGAAACCTTCAGCACATTTGCAGATTTGCAGTTAACGCACCACGTTTTCGCTATAAATAACGAAATGCTCGGCTCGACATATACAACATATCTCGACCAAGATGGAAATCGCGTTGACAGCAAGGATAAAGACTTATTCAACATCGGCTATACATTCTTAAATCCACGTTTCGGAGTGAATGCAAAGATCAACGACCAAGCATCAGCCTATGCATTTATTGCTCATACATCACGCGAACCACGCATGAAAAATCTGTATAATGCCTCAGATGCATACAGCGGTGAAACTCCAAATTTCGCATATACACTCAATTCGAACGGCGAATTTATGTATAATTTCAACTCGCCGAATGCAAAGCCCGAAAAAATGCTTGATATTGAAGTTGGAGCGAAATACACAAACCGCAACTATGAAGCAGCTCTCAATCTGTATTATATGGATTACCGAGATGAATTCGTTAAAACAGGCAAGATCGACTTTTTCGGAACAAGTATGGATGAAAACGCCGCTCGCTCGCGCCACATCGGTGCTGAACTTTCCGGTGCAGTTATGCTGCTCAATTCCGACTTGCAACAATTGAAATTCTGGGGCAACGCAACTTACAGCCATAATTATTTTGTAGATTACGATGTATTTTTCGGCGATGATGCTGCAGGACAAACTAAATTCTCGCTGAAAGACAATGCGATCGCAGGCTTTCCGGACATTATGGCAAATTTCGGGCTGTCATACACCATTAACGATTTATATGTAGGCCTGACCGGCAAGTATGTCGGCGAGTTTTTCACAGACAACTACGACAAAATGCTCCAAGATAACGCCGAATTAATTCGGATATTGACCGAAGAAGGCGAATATTACGCGGATAATAAAGTAGACGCATACCTCGTTTTCGATTTCGACGCTTCATACACATTCCGCAATCTCGGCATAATAAAATCGTTGAAATTGCAAACCCAAATCTGCAACTTAACCAATAAACTCTACGCATACAGCGGAGAAGGAATGGAATTCTTCCCGGCACAAGAGCGAAGCATTTTCTTTGGATTTGAACTCGGACTGTAAATTTCGACAAACAAAATAATTCGGGACGGGGAGGCATCTCCTCGTCCCTTTTTTTACATTTTACTGTGCAATAATTTAAAAAGCAATATTTTCGGCAATGATATCGTCTTTATCAAACATTTTATGGAAAGAAAACATGGCTATAATAAAGTTTGATAGCGTTTCGTTGCAATATGGCGACAAAGCAGTATTTTCAGACCTGTCGTTCGAACTTGAAGCAAACTCAAAAGTTCTTTTAAAAGGCAAAAGCGGCTCCGGAAAATCTTCAATTTTCAATCTTATTATGGGATTTCTGCCGCCCAATTCCGGAAAATTACTCTATAACGACAAACAATATTTTTCTATTCAAGAAATACGGCAACACATCGCCTGGATACCGCAGGAGATCAATCTCTTTCCGGAAGAGACTGTCTATAACGGCATTTTCGATCTTTTTGACAACAAGCGAATGCTTTCGCATAAACCCACAAAATCTGAAATAGATAGCATTGCAGGCGAATTATTACTAGAAAAAAGATTGCTCGAGGGACAATTCAAATTGCTGTCCGGCGGAGAAAAGCAGCGTGTCGGCGTTTTGATTGCATTGCTGATGAATCGCGATTTGACTCTCGCGGACGAGCCTACTTCTGCACTTGATCCGACAATTGCCGAAGCGGTAATGTCGAGTTTGCTGAAGCACACTAAAACTTTGCTCTGCATTTCGCATAGTTCAGATTTTGACGCATTATTTGACAATGTTATACACCTCGAGGAGTTTTGCAATGCCTGAAAGCGATATTTCCTGGCTGAGCCTTGCGTTTGGCTCGCTCTCGCTAATTATCCCGATTTTGATATTTCAGTATTATCGTACCGGTTTGAATAAACAGTTGCTTTACAGTTTCGGACGAATAATTGTTCAATTGCTGTTTGTCGGAGTATATTTGCAATATCTTTTCAATTTGGACTCGATGATAGTAAATTTTGCTTGGGTTCTGATTATGATGTTTGCGGCAGCTTTGACAATTGTTAAGCGGAGCGAACTCAAGCGTAAAACCTTTATTTTGCCGGTGATTTATGGTATTTGTGGCGATTTAGCGATTAACTTAGTGCTATATATTTTCATCGTGATGTCGCCGGAAAAATTTCTGACGGCACGAATTATGATTCCGATTATCGGCATGGTAGTAGGCAATTGCATTACGAATACAATTATTTCGCTGCGGTCTTTCATGAAGATATTAGTTTCGGACGAAAATCGCTATCGTTACAGATTGATGGCCGGAGCAACCAGAAGCGAAGCCCTCAGGCCAATAATCGCAGAGGCATTGCGGACATCTTTTGCTCCGAAACTTGCCTCGGACGCGACAGTAGGATTGATTTGGCTTCCCGGAATGATGACGGGACAAATTCTCGGCGGAAGCGATCCGCTAATCGCTATTAAATATCAGATTTTAATATTAGTTACGATTTTTGTCGGAGGCGTGATTACTTCGTTCATCAGTCTTAATTATTGCAAGCGACTTTTGTTTGATAAAAACGACAATTTGCAGATACAATAAATAAAAACGGTTTACGTCAATATTATATTACAAATAATATACAGTGGCAAAAACAATGATTCAAAGCATAGAAAATTTTTTGGCCTCTATTAAGCGCACGGAAGCACCTGCATCTTACGTAAAAGGAACAGAATTTTTCGATTTTATTAGCACATCGTGCCAAGCCGGAAAAACTACATTCAGTTACCGCGACTTCTATAAAATTTCGCTGATAACAGATACCGGAAAATTATTCTATGCCGACAAATGGATATTGATTGACCGTCCGGCAATTATGTTTTCGAATCCGTTGATCCCATACGCTGTGGAAGCAATTTCACCCGGCAAAGAGCAAGGCTGTTTTTGTATTTTCAATGATTTGTTTCTCGCCGGCGACGGAATTTCGCAATCATTAAGAAATTCACCACTTTTTGATATTGCCCAAGAACGGGTTTATTTCCTCGACAAAAAATGCTTCGACGATTGTCGCTATATTTTCGAGAAAATCAAGGCTGAAATGTCGCAAGATTATCCGACTAAATACGACGTCTTGCGTTCGTATCTGATAATTTTGGTTCGCGAGGCTCTACGCATGAAAGACCAGAGTAAATATACCTCGCATCGCAATTCGTCCCAGCGAATCGCAGAATTATTCCTTACTTTGTTAGAACGGCAATTTCCCATAAGTAACGAATTATCTCCAATGCCGCTACGCTCTGCAGCCGATTTTGCAGACAGGCTCTCGGTACATGTAAATCATCTGAATCGCGTACTAAAAGCAGTTACCGGACGTACTACCAGCGAACTTATTCAAAGTCGCATTACACGTGAAGGCGTGCAACTATTGCAACACTCTGATTATCCAATCGCAAATATTGGTTATGCTCTTGGGTTTGACCAACCAAGTTCATTTACCAACTTTATAAAAAAGCATACCGGAATTGCCCCATCGGAATATAGAAGATAAAAATTCTTATTTGCTTCAAGGAATGATTGATTTGAACAAGTAATTGTTTGAATTGCGTTTTATTTTGTTGACTTTTTACGGTATTTTTGTAATTGGAAATAACAACAAAGGACAGGTTTATGGAGAATAAAGAAAAGAAAAATTTAGACAGACGTCACTTCCTCCGTACATTAGGCGTTGCCGGCGGCACTGCTATATTTGCAGGTTGTGGAAGTAAAAATCCGGCTCAAGAAGCAAACTCTACGGAAGCGCCACAAACACCTATTCCAACCGACAAGATGACATATCGCACCACCCCAACATCCGGCGACAAAGTTTCGATTTTGGGATATGGCTGCATGCGCTATCCGACTGTAAAAGGAACAAGTGCGCGCGAAAATGACGCAGAAATTGATCAAGCAGCAGTAAATGCGTCAATTGATTTTGCACTTAAACACGGTGTAAATTATTTCGATACTGCTCCGACATATTGCAAAGGAAAATCCGAGCACGCCACGGGAATTGCACTTTCGCGACATCCGCGCAAAGACTATTTTATTGCGACAAAGCTTTCGAACTTTGCTCCGGATTGTTGGAGTCGCGAGGCTTCGCTTGCCATGTATTATAATTCATTTAAAGAATTGCAAGTCGATTATATCGATTACATGCTCCTTCACGGAATCGGAATGGGCGGCATGGAAGCTCTTCACGGTCGCTATCTCGATAACGGCGTTCTCGATTTTTTGCTTAAAGAACGTGAAGCCGGACGCATTCGCAATTTAGGATTTTCATATCACGGCGAAATCGAAGTTTTCGATTATTTGCTCTCAACAGATATCAAGTGGGATTTTGTGCAGATTCAGTTAAATTACGTCGACTGGAAACATGCAAAAGATATTAATCCGTACAATACAAACGCAGAATATCTATATAACGAATTAGAAAAGCGGAATATTCCGGCAGTAATCATGGAACCGCTACTGGGCGGAAGCCTTGCAAGGCTGGACGACAATAGTACCCGCACTCTCAAAGAGCGTGACCCGCAAGCAAGTGTGGCATCTTGGGCGTTTCGTTTTGCCGGCTCTAAACCTAATATATTAACAGTATTAAGCGGAATGACTTTCATGGAACATCTCGAAGATAATCTTCGAACATATTGCCCGCTAAAGCCACTTAATAACGACGAATATAAAATGCTTGAAAACATTGCGACCAGGTATGCAAATTATCCGTTAATTCCATGCACTAACTGCAAGTATTGTATGCCGTGTCCATACGGATTAAATATTCCGGCTATATTTACTCACTATAATAAGTGTATAAATGAAGGCAACTTCCCTGATAATCCGAAAAGCAAAAGTTATGCAGATGCACGCCGAATATTTCTACTCGGAATGGACAGAAGCGTACCAAAACTGCGCCAGGCAAATCATTGCATAAATTGCGGGAAGTGCCTCGAACACTGTCCGCAAGGAATAGAAATCAACAAACAAATGCGTAAAATTGACGAATTTACAGAACAATTAAAGCAAAACGCATAAGGAGCAATCATGTTAAAAAAAATCAGAATTTCGCTTGCAATTGTCTTCTTTTTAGGGACAACACTGCTGTTTTTAGATTTTACCGGCTCTATTCACGCGTATCTCGGCTGGATGGCGAAAGTACAATTTTTGCCCTCACTGCTTGCTCTTAATGTTGGCGTAGTCATTGCTTTGCTTGCATTAACCGCATTATTCGGCCGCGTATATTGCTCGGTAATTTGTCCGCTCGGCGTAATGCAAGACGTATTTTCCCGCATCGGCGGCAAATTTAAGAAAAATCGCTTCA
>JAQUZU010000062.1 GCA_028691175.1 Candidatus Kapaibacterium sp.
AACTTATTCTTACCGCCGGCAACTACAGCGAAGGCACTCCGATTTTCTATCTGATTCTTGGCTTGACGCTACTGCTTGCACTGTTCTTTTATGCTCGCCGCTATAAACGTTTCCGCGAGTATTTGTTTCGCTCGATTTTCCATCCGTACAATTTCTATGCAGATATCCGCGATCAGCGAATAATCGCGTTGGGACAGACATTTTTCCTGGCGATTTTGAACTCGCTGGCGTTCGGAATGATTGTCTCGGCAATTCTATATTTTGTTCGCACAAATGACATTGCACAGCAGTTGCTTGTGATTTGCTCGCCGATCAGAAGCATTGTACCCGGAATTTTCAAACTTATTTGGCAGCCGGAATATTTTACGCTCGTGATTGCCGCAATATGCATGCTTGGAATTTTTGCGATTTCCGGTATTATCCGCCTGATGGCACTGTTTGTAAAGTCGAAGTTTTTTTATACAGATGCAATTGCGATTGTAGTCTGGGCGTCGACACCGTTGCTGGTATTTCTGCCTCTTTCGATGGTGCTTATCCGCTTGGTAGATATGTTCCAGCCGTTTATGCTTATTTCGGTGATAATAGTTGCGGCATTTTTGATATGGTATCTTCTCCGCATTATCAAAGCGACGATAGTCGTTTTCGACGTGAAGACACGTATCGCATATTCGATTGCGACCGGTTTGCTTGCAATATTTGTATTGATAAACTGGTGGTATTTGAACACGTATAATGCACTCTCGAAATATATGGAATACCTTTATAATTACGTAATGAATATTTAATTTAGATAGGAGATGATGATGAAACCAATGTATGAAAGCAATTTCCCGAATTTGAAAATGCTTAATAAGGGCAAAGTTCGCGAAATATACGAAGTAGAAGATAAAATCTTGTTTGTAACGTCCGACAGAATTTCGGCGTTCGACGTAATTATGAATGAGCCTGTGCCGATGAAAGGTAGTATTTTATCGCAGATTTCGGCGTTTTGGTTCGAACACACCAAGTACATTGTGCGGAATCATTTTATTACCAATAATCCCGATGAATATCCGCAAGTTTGTGCTCCATACAAAGAAGAGCTCGCCGGACGTTCGATGCTGGTAAAGAAATGCAAAACACTTCCTATTGAGTGTATTGTACGCGGTTACGTTGCCGGCTCCGGCTGGAAAGACTACCAAAAGACCGGAAAAATATGCGGAATCGAAATTCCTGCCGGCTTAGAGCAATATGCAAAATTACCGGAACCGATTTTCACGCCATCGACTAAGGCAGCAGAAGGACACGACGAAAATATCAGTTTCGACGAGGTTGTGAAAATTATCGGAAAAAATAAAGCCGAGAAAATAAAAAAATATACCCTCGCACTCTATAATTTTGCGAGCGAATTTCTGCTCGAGCGCGGATTGGTGCTTGCCGATACGAAATTTGAATTTGGCGAAGGCGATTGCGGCGAAATTATTTTGATTGACGAGGCTCTTACTCCGGATTCGTCTCGCTTTTGGCTGTTAGAAGATTATGCTCCGGGCAAGCCGCAAATGAATTTCGACAAGCAAATTTTGAGAGACTATCTCGAGACGCTCGATTGGAACAAAATGCCGCCTCCACCGCCTCTGCCGGAAGATATTATCCGTCGCACGAGCGAGAAATATCAGGACGCGTTCCGCCGAATTACCGGCAAATAAATGTTAAATCCTGCCTGCTCCGCCGCCGGGGGAGGCAGGAATGTATTTCCTGAGGATCAGGCAGCCTGAAAATCGCCTGATTCGCAGAAAGTATATAGAGGAAAAAATGGCAAAATATAAATCACATAATTTGTTTGTAGAGCAGAAGAGCACCGATTTTTTCGATTGGAGCATCTTCTTGCTGACTATACTTCTGGTAACTTGCGGGCTGATTTCAATTTATTCGGCGACGTTTGATTCCGGCATGAGCGTGAATTTCTATCGTCAGATGGTGCTTGCGGGCGTCGGGACGGCGATTATGGTGGCGACTACGTATATTCCCGAACGCTGGATTTACATCAATGCTTTGCCGATGTACGCGATTTCGCTTTTACTGCTTGTAATTGTGTTGAAGTTTGGTAAAACCACTTACGGCACGACGGGCTGGCTTGCAATCGGAGGTTTTTCGCTGCAGCCGGCAGAACTTATGAAATTTTCCACCGTGCTGATGGTTGCGAATCATTTGTCGAAAAGGGGAACCGATATTGCCACTTTGCGTGATTTATTTACTGTTGGTGCGTACATTTGCGTGCCGGTTTTGCTTATTGCTTTGCAGCCGGATATCGGTACGGCGTCAGTATTTGGTGCGATATTCCTCGGGGTTTTGCTTTGGGCGGGCTTTGATATTTATTTGCTGTGGTTTGTAGTCAGTATGCCGCTCGTTATGATTGCGTCGCTTACCGGGACGGCGGGATTTGTGATTTCGGTTTCGGCGTATTCGATTATTGCGGCACTTTTCCGCCGGAATATAGCCAAGACTATGCTGACAATCGGGATTGTGTTTGCTATCGGATATTTCTCGCCTGTATTGGTTGATAATCTTGCAGATCACCAGCAGAAGCGTATTCATACGTTCCTTAATCCGGAGGACGATCCGCGCGGAATCGGCTATAACGTAATTCAATCGGTGATGGCGGTTGGCAGCGGCGGTTTGACCGGCAAAGGATTTTTGCAGGGGACGCAGACGCAGTTGCGTTATATTCCGGCACAATGGACAGATTTTATATTTTGCGTGCCGACCGAAGAGTTCGGCTTTCTGGGCGGAAGTGCGGTGATTTTGCTGCTATGCGGCTTGCTGTACCGAATGGTTACGGTTGCGAAGGAGGTGAGCAGTCCTTTCGGGGGATTGGTGTGCGCGAGTGTGGCGGTCATCTTCTTTTATCATTCGATTATTAACATCGGAATGGCAATCGGAGTGGTGCCTGTAATGGGAATTCCGTTGCCGTTCATGAGCTACGGCGGGTCGTCGCTTGTGGTAAATATGGCGATGGTCGGGCTGGTGCTGAATGCAAATCGCACCCACAAGAAAAGCGTTTATATGCGCGGCTGATTATTTGCTGCGAACGGTAAAAAACAGAACAACTGCGAGAATAGATGCTCCGACGACAACAATCGGAGTGAGATATTCGTCGAGCCACGAAGCGGATTGCACCGGAAGAACTCCGCGGGCAAAATTATTTTCGCTCCGCTCGATATACGGGACGTCTTCGCGAGCAAGAGTATCAAGATATTTACGCGAGATTTCTCCGGAAATATTCGTTTCGCCTAAATATATTATCTCAACATTTATGCGGCGAACCACCGAATCCGAACTTGCCGGATAAATGTCGTAATAGACATTGTTATCCGAAATTGTAATCTCAAGGCTTTGCGGTTCCGGTGCGTCCGGCGAAGACGGGTTATCACGAAGAACAGAATCGGCACTGAGCGCCTGCCGAATAAGATTGACAAACAATGCACGTGAACTGTGCTCCGAGACGTTGACTGAACTGAAATGCAGATTGCTGCTTTTGAAACGTGCGGCGAGATCTGCACATATTTCTGTGTCTAATTGCCGTATAATCGAGATATTATCTGCTTTTATTACGGTTTCGCCGGCGAGCAAAGTCGTGCTGAAAAGCAGCAGAAGAGCAATTATTTTACGCAAAGTATTCATGTCGGTTTGCAAAAAGAAGCAAATTAACACGAAAATTTGACTTTTGCAAGATTATTTATTGCGATTGGAATATAATATTTAGCGATGTAATTAGTTTACAATACTTTGAAAACAAACAGAGAAAATAAATGAAAAAAGTTGCCGTAATCATGGCGGGAGGAATCGGAAATCGCCTCTGGCCAAAAGCCACAGAGCATTTGCCGAAGCAGTTTATCCATCTCACCGGTGAGGGTACGATGATTCAGAATACGTATATGCGCCTTTTGACGATGTTTCGGCCGGAGGATATTTACGTAGTTACACTTACTCGGATGAAGGAAATTATTCAGGATCAACTGCCGCAAGTGCCGGAGGAAAACCTCGTGCTCGAGCCGTTTGCGAAGCACACTGCACCGTGCCTTGCCTTGACTGACTTGGTGCTGAAAGATAAATACGACGAGGACACCGTGATGATTGCTTTTCCGGCAGACCACACAATTTCGAATGTGCGCGAGTTTCAGAACAGCATCGACCTTGCGGTCGAATTTGCGGAGGCGAGGTCCTGCATTACGACAATCGGAGTAAAGCCGACGCGTGCTGTGCCGGATTTCGGATATGTTCAGTTGAAAAATTCCGCTGACGGAATCGAGGAGTACTATGATCGCGGCGTGCGATATTGCACTACATTTGCCGAAAAACCTGATATCGGTACCGCCGAACGTTTCATTGAGGCGGGAGATTTTTATTGGAATACGGGGATTTATATCTGGACTTTGAAAACTTTCCGTGCTCTTTTTGCACAGTATCAGCCGGAAAATAACGGCTTATTTGAAACATTGCGAAACCGCAAGTTTGCAGAAATATTGCCGGAAGAAATCGAATTTGTATATCGCCAAGTGCATGCAATTTCATTGGATTACGCTATTCTCGAGAAGGCAGGCAATATCTATGTTATCGAAGCAGGCTTCCAATGGAGCGACCTCGGAAACTGGGATGAACTCTATCGCATTTCGTTCAAGGATAGCCGAAATAACATAATTGACGGGAATGTAGTAGCAATTAATACGGTAAATTGCCTGATTTCGTCGAAGGAGAAATTAATTGGTGCAGTCGGTGTGAAAGATTTGATTATCGTTGATAGTGAAGAAGCATTGCTGATTTGTCGCCGCGGCGACTCCGATGCCGCAAAGCAGATTGTAGATCATCTGAAACGCCGGCAGGTGCATCGCTACTTATAGCGATTAATGCGGTGGAAAAATATTGCGGGGACGAAGTTGCGGCTTCATCTCCGCTTTTTTTATTCGTCGTGTTCCAGCATTTCGGTTTTATGTTTCATCAATTGCCAAGAATTGATTGTATTATGCCATAAGATATACGTTGCCGGAGCAAGCGAGACAATCGGATTTAGATACGTATTCGCAAGCCAGATCCCGAGAAGAGTGTTTTTCTGCCCAAGTGCCTGACCAAAAGAAATTTTATCGCCGAAGTATTTGCCGACTTTTCGTCCGATTTTGAATTGCGCAAGGCACAATGCGAGCGAAGTCGCGGCAATAAGAATCTCGCTCCAAATATTTCCGCTGCCGAGATCCTTAATAATTGAAACTGTGTTTCCGGAGACTAAAACCAAAGTAATCGCCCAGAGATAGAAATTCAACTTCTTCGCACGGAGGATCACGGCGTTCACTTTGGGGGCAATTTTCCGTACCAATAGTGCAGAGAATAGCGGTAAAAACAGCACGGGAAAGACTTTTGCGCTGATTAATCCGACAGAGTGAAAGAAAGATAACTCCGCATTCACGCCGACTAACGAAAATAAAATCGGAGAAATAATTACCACCGCAATATTTATGAACAGCGTATATGCGGTTAAAAAGCCGACACTGCCGCCGAGCATACCGGTTACAACTGCCGCGGCAGTTGCCGTCGGAGTGAAAAGCGAAATCAGGGCAGCTTGTCCCCAGTCCACATTCATAAAAGATAAAACGAAGTAAAGCCCGATTCCGCCGCATACCTGCACTGCAAGTAAAATCCAGAAAGCACGGCTGAACTTGATTGAATGAATATCGATTTTGCTGAATGTAAGAAACAGCATCGTAAAAATGAAATAAGGGAAAACCCATGTCAGCGGCTCGACGACGTCGTATAGAATTATGCCGAGTACCATCGCAATGATAAGCATTCGGTCGTTAATAAAATTTCGAATTTTAGACCACACTACAGACCGCCGTTTCCGCTAACTCGCAGCACATAATTTCCTTTATAAATGTTGCCGGTATAGCCGTCAATTGCAATTTGATCGCCTACTTTGAACGCATGCTCGTTGATCTTGCATGTTCTTTCTTTTTCGTTCGTCCGCAAATCGAGGCAATTTACAATGCAGTTCTTGCCGAGACGCACCGCAGTAACTGCTGCGTGCGAGGTCGCTCCGCCTTTGCCGGTCAGCAAGCCGTCGCATTCGAAAATCATATCGATATCGTCCGGTACGGTATCCGGTCGGACAAGAATCACATCTTCGTCCGGATATTTTGCTTTTAAGTCGTTGATATCATACAGACTGAATGCTATTCGCCCGTTCATTGCACCACCACCGGTACCGATTCCGCTACCGACAAGTTTCATTTCGGACTTATTCACGCCAAAAACGTTCGTTGTGCCGGGACGGCGGATAATCTGGTCGCGTGTCTGCAAAATGTACAAATCTTTTGCTTCGCCGGTTTCGAACGTAAATTCGATTTCTTGGTGGTTGAAGCCGTATTTTTCTGTCATTAAAGTTGCATAATGCAATAAACGGTTATAGATTTTCGGGAAATTTTTTTGCAGGGAAATGCTGTTCTCGCCGAAAGATTTTTCGCGCTGAGCTTCGCTGATCGGCATTACATTTACCAATCCGCCGACGATATCCTCGCCCTGCGAACATAGCGTAAAGTCGCCATACAGATTTATTCCCGGAGTCGGATCGTCCGGCGAGTGCGTAAACACTACTCCGGTTCCGCTGTCGAGGTGAATATTTCCGAGTACCATCTTTTGCACTACTACCGCCGTACCCCAGTCTTTTGAAATATCCATGTGTTCGCGATAGACTTTTGCGCGCGAACTCGACCAACTGTCGAGCACGCAGTTAATAGCCTGCTTCAGCTGCATAAACGGTTCTTCGATGAACGGAATCTCATTCTTAATCAGAATATCTTTGTATGCCATTGCGATCTCGCGCATTTGCTCGCCCTTGAGCTGTTGCTTGAGCACAACATTGAATTTCTGCTTATAATCGAGCATTATTTTATCGAAAATATCGCGGTCAATGCCGTAACTCATTGCCCAAGATTGCAGGAAGCGACGATACGAATCCCACGAAGTCCAGCCGAAGTTTTCATGTTTCGAAAGACCCTCGACTATTTCGTCGTTCATGCCGACATTCAGGAAAGTCGACATCGCGCCCGGCATTGAAATTGCCGTGCCGGAGCGAACAGAGAGAAGCAACGGTTTATCCGGATTGCCGAACTCTAAGCCGGACATTTCTTCTAATGCACGAAGATTTCGGCGAATCATTTCGTCCATTTCAGTGCGAATTTGCGGAACTTGATCGATTGCATTTCGCAGGCGGAACACCTCTGTTGTAATGATAAATCCCGGAGGCACCGGAAAACCGTACGAATAGAGTTTCTTCAAAAAATATGCCTTGGAGCCGACATAAACCGGATTGTCCAATGCTTCGGTCGGACGGTAGAACTGAGTGATATTCGCTTCGTGATCGTATGACATAATGTCTTTAATCAAATCCGGCGGATAATTATCGTTCATTTCGCGCAGAGTAGAAATTGAATTCGATAGAAAATTATCCAGCGATTGCAGCAGGTACGCCTGCGACATAATGTCGCGATAAAATTCCTCCGATTTCTTGTGCATAAATTGACTGCGCGCTTTTGTGTTCATTGCCGCAAATTCCGGGAAGCACTGCGGAATTACAACCTTTAAGAGCGGATCATATACGCGGAAGAAATATTTGTTGATGATTTCCTGAATGTTCGTATGGATAAACTGCATGATGTTGATGTATTGCCCGAGGCTGAACGATTTCGAGGTCAGCGCATATTGGAACATCTGAATATTCGAATAGAATACCTGCAGGTTGATGCCGTCGAGCATCATGCCACGATTGAAATGAATCAGAATGCGGAAAATTTTATGCAGCGAGTTTGCAGTCAGATAGTTGAAGTTTATGCCGGCAATCTGCTTGTCGAGCAGCCGGGCGCTCAGACGCTCGAGCCGGAAAATCAAGCCGAGTGCTTCGAATTTCTTCTCGTGATATTCGCCGTACATCGACGGAATTCCCACTGCGACGTGGCGTTTATAGTAAATATTTTCCCAACTTTCGGTTTTTTCCGGGTTAAATACGACTTGATTCAGCCGTTCCATAAAGTCAAACGACATATCGATTGCCTCAGAATAATCATGCTTTTCGAGCAAATTTTCCAGATTGTCAACTTCTTCTATGTTAAAGAAACTGTTTCGTTTTAAAATCGAGATAATATTTTTCGTCGAGAACGAATATTTTTCCTTCAGCAATGCCTGCAAGCGCAAGAAAAGTTTGAAACGCTTTTTGTCGATTTCGTCGCCGTCGTATTCGGTCAAAGTATCTGCAATTTTATTCTCGTGAATATCGACGAGGTCTTCGGGCTTTACGTCGAGTTTTTCGCACATAAAAGTAACGAGCGAATGAATTCCGGTAAACCAGCGGTGCGATAAATCGATTCCGCTATACACGTCGTCCGGAATATGCTTTTCGAGAATCTGCTTGTCGCCGGAGAGCCAGAACCGCAAAATCCGCTTCGAAAGTTCGATATGCGTGTTATTGCTTTCGGTATGAACCTGTTTGCGCATAAAGTGCATGAGATAATCCTTGCGCATAGTTAGTTCGTCCATTGTGGTCGATACTTCGCGCAATTCGCCTTCGGCACCAATTTCGTTGAAATAAACCGGAAAATATCTGCATAACTGCTTGACTTGCTTATAGATAGGCTCGATCGGGGAGTTCAGTAGCTTCGATACGTCTTTTTGGAACAAATCGGTATCGGAGATAAAAATTCCACCGAGACGCAGATTGACAATCAGTGCGGAAAGTACTTGGCGGTAATCTTCCGGAGCGGTTTCGACGAGTTCGAGCCACGTGCGTATGTTCTTGACGTGATTGACGTTACGATGAATTTGCCAGTCTTCGGTCAGATAGATTTCGCCCGGTGAGATAAAACCGAGATCAATAATTTTCGTCTCGAACGACGTCAGAAGCGACAAATCTTTGCTTTCGGCGATTGCTTTTCCGAGCGTGCCGACACAGTCTAGAATTGTGCCTTGGTGGTCGCTCATTAATTCTTTAAAAATCAGGAAGGATTGTTCGAGGAATTCCTCGATTTGTTCGTGCGAAAGTACGCCGGTAATATTTTTCATCAATTTGTTGATATCCCAGAGCAAATGGTCGCGCAAATTGTCCATGGTCGGCATATACAGCAGATAGAACAGGTAATATATTTTTTCGATCGGCGATTCGAAAACCATCGTTTTCAGGCGGAACGAGTTCGCAATTTCGCCGAACGACGGGACAGATTTGACGATTTCGTCGCGATTGGTCATTGTTTCAAGTTCGTCGCCACGGCGAGAGTAATTTTCTTTAAATAATTCTTTCAGTTCTGCGGTATAATCTTTGCCAAAGAGGGATTTTTTGCCGGAATACCACTGCTCGGTGTCGGTCTTTTTTGCCCAATATTGCAGGTTCAGGGAAAGTACTCGTTTTGTAATTTCGGTGATTTTTTCATTCAGTTCTGCAGATTCGGTTTTTATGTTCAGGCTTGTTTTGAAATTTCCGGAATTTTCGACGAAAACGTATTCGTTCGCCGGGATTTCCGCCCACTCGGTCATCAGGGCAAGCATATTCAAGAGATGAGCCGAATATATTTCCGATTCTTCTCCTAGCAAATCGAATAATTGCAGGAAAGTGTGCAAAAGGCTTTCGCGGATGTCGTCCTTGCCGGAGCGCTCAAAAATCACCTTGAAGAAGTCGATAATCATAGCGATTGCAAAGTCGCGCTGTTCGGATTTTTTATACAGCCAGATATTGTCGAGAGCAATTTTTTTGATGTGCTGGCTGAGGAATTTCCAGTTTGAATACGGATGATTGAATTCTTTCAGAAACTCTTTTGCCGCGTTGTTAATTCCCCAATACGACTTCGA
>JAQUZU010000063.1 GCA_028691175.1 Candidatus Kapaibacterium sp.
AATGGCATTATTAAGCATAAAAGATTTGCACGCAAAAGTCGGTGGAAATCACATAATCAAAGGACTAAATCTCGAGATTAATCCCGGCGAAGTTCACGCAATTATGGGACCGAACGGTGCCGGCAAAAGCACTCTCGCCGGCGTGCTGACTGCACGCGAGGATATTGAAATCCTCTCCGGCAGCATTGAATTCGACGGTAAAAATCTACTCGAAATGAAACCTGATGAGCGCGCTAAAGCAGGAATTTTCCTTGCATTTCAATATCCGGTAGAAATTCCGGGCGTCTCGAATGCAAACTTTATGAAAACTGCGGTCAATGAAATTCGCAAATATCGCGGCTTGACACCGCTCGACGCAATGGACTTCATTCAGCTAATGCGCAAAAAAGCGGCTTTAGTAGAACTCGACCAGAAATTTCTCTCACGTGCCGTAAATGAAGGCTTTTCAGGTGGCGAAAAGAAACGCAACGAAATCTTCCAGATGGCAATGCTCGAGCCGAAACTCGCAATTCTCGACGAAACCGACTCCGGTCTCGATGTCGATGCTCTGAAAGTAGTCTCTAACGGCGTAGTAAAATTACACAACGAAAACAACTCCTTTATCGTAATTACACACTACCAACGATTGCTCGACATCATTGTGCCGGACTTCGTCCACATACTCTTCGAAGGAAAAATCGTAAAAACAGGTACAAAGGAACTCGCCCAAGAAATCGAAACAAAAGGCTATACTTGCATTAAAGGCTTAGTATAAATAATAAGAAAAAATTAAAATGATAGAAGAATTACGACAAAAAGCAGATATATTTTTCGCTAACAATGCCCAGTCGGCAATTTCCGAATGTTTCAAAGAAATGCGCGAGACGGCAATTGCCGACTTTCGCAAAAACGGATTTCCGACCCGCAAGCACGAAAACTGGCGATATACGCCGATAAATTTTCTCGAAGACATAAATTTTGATATTAAATCTCCGAGCCTGCAGGGAATTATGCATTCGGATATCGACAGTTTTCTGTTAAAAGATATTCGCGAGAACTACATCGTTACGATTGACGGCGTGCCTGCACCGGAACTTTCCGACATTCACGACACCGGAATAACAGTTTGCAGCCTGTGCGAAGCATTGCAGAAATATCCTGATCTGCTCAAACGTCATTTCGGCAAATACGCGAAGCCGGATCACTTCACATCGCTAAATACGGCACTGTTTCAGGACGGGTTGTTTATTCATATTCCGGAAAATTTCGCAGGAAATTCGGTTTTTCACATTGTTCATGCTTTAGATGTCCGCAAAAAAGCGTATCTTTGCAATACGCGAACTTTGATTATTTCGGATACGAAATCGCAAATAAAAATTATTGAATCCGTACATAACATCGGCGATTATGCCGGATTTACAAATTCTGTGACAGAATTTTATGCTGCAAATGATTCTGTAATCGACTATTACAAGCTGCAAAACGAAATAAAATCCGGTTATTATGTTGGTTCAACGAGTGTCGCTCTCGACAAAGGCAGTACTTTCCACGGAGTTACTATTTCGCTCGACGGTAAATTTGTACGAAACAACTTAAATATCAGCCTGAATGGCGAAAATATCACTACTTCAATGTACGGATTTTTCTTCGCTACGAAGGATAATTTAATCGATAATTATACTTTGGTCGATCACGCAATGCCGAAATGCAAAAGCAAAGAAATTTACAAAGGAATTATCGACGGAAAAAGTACCGGCGTATTTAACGGAAAAATTATTGTTCGACCGGACGCACAGCAGACTGACGCATATCAATCGAATAAAAACATTCTGCTCAGCGAGGACGCCCGAATTAATTCGAAACCACAGCTGGAAATATACGCAGATGACGTAAAATGCAGCCACGGATCGACCACAGGCTACTTAGACAAAGAATCGCTATTCTATCTGAAGTCGCGCGGTATCAGCGAAAGTCGGGCAAAATCACTTTTGCTGAACGCGTTTGCGTCAGATGTTTTAAGCAAAATTAAAATTTCCGCTCTTTGCGATGAAGTCAAAAGCTTGACCGCAAAGCGCTTAAATTTAGATGAGGATTTGTATTTCTGCAAATTCTAGTTTTCTGTGGTCTTGTGCATTTATTGAGAAAATTGTTGGTTCCATAGTACAATCTCACCCTTGCGCAAGACCATTTTCTTTATTTTATAAAATATTTCAGGTGTTGCTTCTTCAATAGCAACAAGAGGAAAATATGATAAACGATATAAATAAAATACGACAGGACTTCCCGATTCTTGCAGAGCAAGTCTATGGTAAGCCATTGGTTTATCTCGATAATGCCGCAACCACACAAAAACCGCAAATCGTAATTGACACTCTTCGCGACTATTATTTGCACGAAAACAGTAATATTCACCGCGGAGTTCATCGTCTGAGCCAAATTGCAACGGATAAATACGAGGCAGCACGCGAAACTGTTCGCGAGTTTATTAACGCAAAATTTACTGATGAAATTATTTTCACCGCAGGAACAACTGCTTCGATGAATGCGTTTGCGTATTCGTTTGCGAAAGCATATCTAAAACCGGGCGACGAAATATTGATTTCGCACATGGAGCATCATTCGAACATTGTTCCGTGGCAAATTGCGTGCAAAGATTGTGGAGCAGTACTGAAAGTAATTCCGATTGACGACAACGGCGAACTCATGCTCGATGAATTTGAAAAATTAATATCGCCACGCACAAAAATAGTTTCGCTGGTGCATGTCTCGAATTCGCTCGGCACAGTCAATCCGATTCAACACATAATCGCTAAAGCACACAAGCAAAATATTCCGGTAATGATAGATGCAGCACAATCAATTCAGCATTTGCCGATTGATGTGCAAAAACTCGATTGCGATTTTCTCGTTTTTTCGGGGCATAAAATTTACGGACCAACCGGAATCGGCATTCTATACGGAAAAAAGAAATTTTTAGACGAAATGCCGCCATATCAGGGCGGTGGAGACATGATTTTGTCGGTAACTTTCGAAGAAACCAAGTTCAATGTTTTGCCGTATAAATTCGAAGCCGGCACAGCAAACATCGCCGGTGCAATCGGACTCGGCGAGGCAATTAAGTACGTTAAGAATATAGGACTTGACTTTATCGCAACCGCAGAAGGCGAATTGCTCGATTACGCTACATCGCTTGCAAACGAAATCCCGGAAATCCGTATTATCGGCACTGCGAAGGAGAAAAGTTCGGTACTCTCACTTGATGTAAAAGGTATTCATCCGCACGATATCGGCTCAATTCTCGACCGCGACGGCGTTGCAGTCCGCACCGGACATCACTGCACCGAGCCAATCATGCGGCGTTTCAATATTCCGGCTACAACCCGTGCTTCGTTCTCATTCTATAATACAAAAGCAGAAGTTGACGCACTGTTTGCTTCGCTTCAAAAAGTAATAAAATTGTTCGCATAAATTTATTTTACAAAATTGAGGAAGACAAAATGAAGAAATTTTTTGCATCTCTGTTGTTGCTTAGTGCTCTGGGATTACCCGCAAATGCGCAGCAAAAAGCAGATGACAAGCTTATCATGCAGCCGGCAATCGGCTTATATGGCGGTCTGAATATAAACATGCACTCGCCGAGTTTTAGTTATGTTACGAATGCAAACGATCCGTTGCTTCGTGCGGTTTATCCCTTCACCAAGAGCAAAACCGAACTTGGCTTTAACATCGGCTTAATCGGCTATATTCCGATTACAGAAATGTTTACGATTTCCCCGAGATTAGGCTATAATTCCATGTGCGGCAAACTTGAAAGTAACATTGTTGCCGGTACTGCCCGCACTACAAACGAATTCGATGCAACTTTGTCATATTTTGAAATTACTCCGATATTGCAAATCCACAATCTGATTCCGTCAGTAAAGAATTTATATTTCTTAGTCGGACCGGAAATCGGAATTCCGATGACTAAAGAATTTACTCTTTCTTCTACATTTGTTGATCCTATGATTAACACTCCGGCAGTTGTTACCAAGATGCCTGAAGCAGACATTCCTGATGCCGGCGTACGTGTAGCCGTTGCTATCGGTGCGGGCTGGATGTTCGAACTGACTGACAAATGGAAACTTGGTGCGGAAGTTTCATATCGCATTCCGGTTACTAAAGTTTCTACAAACGATTTTCTCGACAAATGGAATGTATCGCAGTTACGTGCCGGAATCAACATTACTTACGATTTGTTCGGAAAAAACGATGAAACAAAACAAGAGCCGACCGCCGCAACTCTCGAGATGAGCATGGGCGGAGTAAATTCCGTTACTCGCGACGGCACTCGCTCAAAGATGAAAACAATTCGCGTAGAAGATATGCAATATACCGAACTTTATCCGTTCATAAACTATGTATTCTTCGAAGAAAATCAGGCGGCTCCATCAGACGATGCACAGGTATTCCGTGCAAATTCGCAGTCCGGACAATTCTCGCTCAGCACTCTTCAGCCGGATGCATTCGAAATTAACCGTAGTTCTCTTGATATTATCGGTACCCGCATGGGACAATATCCGAATGCAAATTTGACTATTACCGGCACTATCGACAATAAAAAAGAAAAATCCAACAAGGCAATCGCAAAAGAACGTGCCGAGTTTGCAAAGGGCTACCTAACAACGAACTATCATGTTCAGGAAGACCGCATTACAACTACAGGAACCGGTCTGCCGACAAAAGCTTCCAGCGTTCGCGATCCGGAAGGCATCGCAGAAAATCGCCGCATAGAGTTCTCTTCGAACGAACCGCGCTTGTTTGATCCGATTCTTATCACCGGCGAAAACCAGCGAGTAGCAACTCCGGATGTAGTAGAATTTTTACCTCAAATCACAAGTTCCGACTCAATCGCGGCATGGCGTCTCGACCTAAGTCAGGCAGGCAAGCCGATAAAAGTACTGCGCGGAAATTCGCAGCCGAACTCAATTCAATGGACAATTTCTCCGAACGAACTTACGAATAAAGAAATGCCGGTCGGCTATACTCTGTCCGTTACAACGGTTAATGGCGCAGAAAAGCATATCAGCGGAACAATTCCGGTAGAATACATTTCGATTTCAAAGAAAAAAGCCGAAGAATTATCCGACAAAACTATCAGCAAATATTCACTCGTGCTGTTTGATTTCGACAAATCGGATATCTCTGCTTCCGATATGGAATTAATCAATAAACAGATTTTGCCGGCAATTAAATTTAACTCTACTGTCGATATTTACGGCTACACAGACCGCATCGGCGACGACAACTATAACCAAAAACTTGCCGAAAAACGTGCAAACGCAGTAAAGAAAGTGCTTGCCGAAAAAGTAAACAGTGCTACATATAATGTGCACGGCGTCGGCGAAAGTGTCAGCATTTTCGATAACGCTTCCCCGATCGGACGGCATTTATCGAGAACTGTACAGGTATATGTTTCTACCCCACACGGTAACTAATTAAATATCAAGCAAATACATAAAATCCCGTTACGTTCAAAACGTAACGGGATTTTTCATTCCTTTACCCGTGCAAAAAAAACTATTCTGCCTGATCGTAATCTTCGTCCAATTCGTTGTTGCGGTCAATTCGCTTATACAGCGTTCGCATGGTCGAAATCGACACATTTAGATAGCGGGCTACTTTGCTGCGATTTCCGCGGAACTTCTCAAGTGCAAGAGTTACAATCTCTGCCTGCAAGTCATTGAAGTCAAGTCCGCCGTCCGGCAAATCGAAATTTCCTACTTTCAGCGTAAATTTATGCGTAGTTTTCGGAACATACGAACCATCAGCCTTCAGGAAAGAAAGATGTTCTTCATTTAATTCGAATTCGTCATAGAGCATCGCAACGCGATCAATCACATTTTTGAGTTCGCGAACGTTTCCTGACCACTGATGATGCTGCATAATATCAATCGCGGTCGGCGAGATAAATTTAAATTTTCTGCCTTTTTCGCTACTGCTTTGGTTCAAGAAAAGCTGTGCCAGAAGCGGAACTGAATCGATTTGCTCGCGCAGTGGCGGGATATTTATCCAACCTTGTTTCAGTCGATACAGCAAATCGCTGCGGAATTTTTTCTTGTCGGCGAGGTCATCAACGTCTTTATTTGATGTCGCGATAAACCTGCATTGCAAATCGATTTTCTCGGTGCCGCCTACGCGGTAATACGCTTTATCCTGCAAAACGCGAAGCAACTTCGGCTGGAAAGCCGGGTCAAGATCGGCAATTTCATCAAACATCACAGTCCCGGTCTGAGCCCGATCGAGCAAGCCCGGTACGACTTTTCCGCTTTTCGAGACATAACCGAAAAGTTCTGCCTCGAATGAACTCATCGATGCCACCGAGCAATTAATTTTCAGAAACGGATCTGCATTGCGGAGCTGTCCGTGATGGATAATATTCGCAAAAACCTCCTTGCCCGTGCCGGTTTCGCCTTGAATCAGGACATTGATATCCGGATTTTCATGGAATTTCAGAGCAGCGAGGACAAGTTTTTTCATCTGCGGATTAAATACGCCGATTCTGCCTACATTTTCGACAACCATATAAGAACCATTCTGAAATACTTCTTCGGTATCTTCTTTTTCATGTTTAATTATTTTAACTTTCGGCGGCAACTCTTCGTCAATATCTTCGGACTTGGAGTGTGTTTTAACAATTTCGAAAACCCGGCGGATGTCTAACGGCTTCAGCAGATAGTCGTATGCCCCCTCGCGAATAGCTTTTACGGCAGAATCAATAGTTGCAAAACCTGTAAATAGAACAAATTTCGAGTCATATACTTTATCAATTTTCTTATATTCGCGCAAAAGTTCTATGCCGGACATTCCGGGCATCTTGATATCGCTGAAAATAATGTCGAAATTACGATCGCGCAAAAGCCTTAGTGCCGCTTGTCCGGATTCGCACTGCGTAACAAATACATCCATCAGCCCACTCAATGTCTCAACAAACACCTCGCGACTGAATCGGTCGTCGTCAATTATCAAAACTTTTGTCATATTTATTTACCCTTAATTTTTTACTTTAATTCTTATCATAAACAAACCACGTTCATCTATAACGAATTCGACTTCTGCACCAAAATTCTTTGCAAATATTTCAGCGAGTACATATTCATCTTGTTCTTCCACACATTTTCCGGGGTTTTGCAGGCAATAAATCGCTTTTTTGCTGTTAATTGCAATATTCATTACATTATAGCCGACCTCAAATGTTGACGAAATAAGTATTTCTTTATTTTCAACATTTTCATCAAAATCAAAACTATTTATCGCCGCCAACAAATAACAATTAATCATCATTTCCAAAGCGACCGGATTGATAATCGACCGCGAAGTGCATTTTTTCGTCTCAATCTCCCTAACCATAATGCCATGGCTTGCTATTTTCGATTTGAAAAGATTATATGATTGTTTGGCAATATTCGATATTGTATCATAACCGTTGCCTTCAAAAGACCCGTCGTCCTGATATTTACTGAACTGCTTCAACACTGAGTCAATGCGTTCTATGGATTTAGAGATCCGGCTCAGCACGGCAACCGTTCCCTTGGTGCTAATTTCGTAATCGGGGTCTATTTCCGTTTTTAAAAGCACACCGTCGGTACCGATTTTCACAGCATTTAACGGTTGATTGATTTCATGCATTAATGCCGAAAAGAACAATCCCACCATTTCATTTCTTGCTTTAGCTATTTCCTTTTTCATCTTAAATATCAAACGCCCTCGTCAGGAAGATAGTTTAGTTTTTTTATCCACGCTCTAACCTGAACAGCGGTACTGTCCCTTCCTTTTTGCAGACGCAAAAAGTCATTAAAATCATCGACTGCTTCGCGTATTTTGCCATCATTTTTAAAGGCAATACCTCTATTCAGATATGCCTGCGCAAAATCCGGATTTATCTCAAGTGCAAGCGTAAAATCTTCTTGTGCTTTTTTGTAATATTTCATTTTCATATACACGTTCGCTCTACCAAGATACGCCTGGAAAAAGTTCGGATTAATCGCAATCGCCCGCGTATAATCCTTAAACGCTTCCTTGTACATCTCAAGTGCTGTGTGCGAATTTGCAAGTCCCAGATACGCCTGCGAAAAATCCGGCTTAATTTCAAGGACTTGCTCGTAATCCTTTGCGGCCTCCAAATAGTTTTTGTTATGAAACTTTGCATTCGCACGATTATAATACAGATTCATCGCGTCCGGCTTCAGGCGAATCGCATTATTATAGCTTTCGACGGATTTTTCGAAATTCTTCGTTGCAAAATATGCAATTCCCAAGTTATTGAACGCCTCAATATTGTTTGGATTATCCGAGATGACTTTTTCAAAGTCCTTAATCGCTTCCGAATATCTTTTGAGTTTTGCATATAGCAGACCGCGAAAATTATACGCTATAATTGAATCGGGATCGAGATCAATCGCCGAAGTATAATCTCTGATCGCCTCGTTATTTTTTCCGAGGGCACCGTGTGCAATACCGCGCGAAAGATACGCTTTTTCGTGGTCGGGATCAAGTTGTAGAACTTTTGTATAATCTGCAATCGCTTCTTCAAGTTTTTTTATTTCGAAATAACTGTTTGCACGATAGAAGAATGCCTGGCAATATGTCGGATTATACTGTATGGCGACGTCAAAATCATTGATTGCATCTTGATACTGACGAAGAACATAGAACGAATATCCGCGCCGATAGTATGCAAAAACAAAATCTTTATTGATTTCGATTGCCTTAGTAAAATCTATAACGGATTTTTTATAATACTTGAGTTCCGCATATGCAATTCCGCGCTTAAAGTGTGCAAAAGAAAAGTCCGAACTGAGCATTATCGAATTATTCAAATCGCCAAGAGCCTTGTCCCAATCCTCCATTGCAAGGTATGCACTGCCACGCTTAAAATACGCGAAGCCGTGCCGCGGATTAATTTCAAGTGCTCTGCTGTATGCCGCAATTGCCTTGTCCCAATTCTCTTCTTTTGCTAGTTGATCGCCTGCCTCAAGCAATTTGTCTATATCTACCGATTCGTTTTTTGCACCTTTTGCCATAATAAATTACCAAGTTAAAATGCTTGTTTTTTATGAAATCTTCAAATACATTATAAAACGCTCTAATAAAAAAATTATTTTGATTATTTGTTTTTTTTTCTTAATTTAACATCTGTAAATTTATATTCCGTAAAAAGAATTTTTTTTTCGTAACAAAATCGGGTTTCACTTGTTTAATAGACGTATAAAATACAGAGAACTAATGACATACTCGGATGAAGAACTTTACAACCTTGTGGCTGATAAAATGCGAATCTCCGAGATGGCTTTTTCTGTGCTTTATGATCGTCATTCGCCACAGATCTGGGCTTTCTGCTTGCGATTTTTAGGCAATGAAACAGTTGCAAAAGATGTTTTTCAGGAAACGTTTTTGCGGTTTTATAATAGTATTGACGGTTCCCGCGCAATCAATAACTTGCCGGGCTACATTTTAAAAATAGCGAGAAATTTATGTATTAACCAACTTAATTCAACGGCAACTTTTGACGCAATTCCGTTCGATGACGATGAATTTTTTGCTCAAACACGACAAAACGACAATACCGAGTTACTCGATTTAATCAA
>JAQUZU010000064.1 GCA_028691175.1 Candidatus Kapaibacterium sp.
GTAGTTACTTCGCGACATTTATTTTCGATAAATTGCCAGACATGCGAATTGTTTGGCAAAATATCCTTCGTGCCTCTTACTGCTTGTATCATTATTTTCTCTCCGTTTCCTTCAAATTTAATCCTTTTTTGCCAATATCTGTGCGATTGTATTTTCCTTCAAATTTAATTAAATCTGCACACTCGTATGCCTTGTCGATAGCGGATTGTAAAGTTTTTCCTCGTCCGGTTACGCCCAAAACGCGTCCGCCGGAAGTTACGATTGTGCCGTTAAAAAATTTCGTTCCAGCCTGGAATATTTCGCCTCCGTGAGCATATGCTTCGCCGATTCCGCTAATTTCATAACCTTTATTGTATGTACCCGGATATCCGTTGCTCGCCAGAATTACACAGCACGCATAAGTATCGCGAATTACACTCACTGCAGATTTATTAATCTTTCCTTTTGCAGCGCTATATAATAGTTGCGAAAAATCTCCATCAAGCAGTGTCAGTACCGCTTCAGTTTCCGGGTCGCCAAATCGAACGTTAAATTCAATCACCTTTGGCTCGCCGTCTTTGATCATCAAACCAACAAATAAACAGCCAACAAACGGCATATTTTCGTCTTTCATGCCCTTCAATGTCGGGCGAATAATTTTATTTACGATCTTATCGCGCATGCTAGGGCTGACAATTGGAGCGGGAGAGTACGCACCCATTCCGCCTGTGTTGGGGCCTTTATCGCCATCGAAAATACGCTTATGATCTTGAGCAGCCGGCAGAACAACAAAGTCCATTCCGTCACATACGACAAAAACCGAGGCTTCCTCGCCCTCTAAGAATTCTTCAATCACAATTGTATCGCCGGCTGTGGAGAACTGCCCGTTGAACATTTCGTGCAGAGAATCGTGTGCTTCCGTGTGAGTTTCAGCGATTATTACGCCCTTTCCGGCGGCAAGTCCGTCGGCTTTCAATACTATCGGCGTCGGTAATGCATCAATAAAACGGTCTGCTTCATCAACATTTGACTTGTAAAATTCTTTATATTTTGCGGTCGGAATGCCGTGTCTCACCATAAATGCCTTAGCAAATGCCTTCGAAGATTCCAGCCGTGCAGCCATTTCAGAAGGGCCGAATACAGCAATTCCTTTTTTTTGCAAGTAGTCACTTATTCCGTCGGCAAGCGGTTGCTCAGGCCCTATGACAACCATATCCACGCCGTATGTCTTACAAAAAACCGCAACTTCGTCGAAATGTGCAGAATTAATATTTGCTTCGGTTGCCAATTCAAAAATTCCGGGATTACCGGGGGTTGCATAAATTATATTGTTGCCGGTTTTTCCAAGTGCAGAAACTAGCGCATGTTCACGTCCGCCGGAACCAATAACCAGTATTTTCATTAGATTCAGTTCAAAATTATTAATAAAGTTTGCAAAATTACGAAATGAAAACGACAAAACAAAACACACGCTTAACATCGTGTAAATTTATTAAAAGGGCGTACCGAATACGCCCTTTTAATTTACAAAATCTATATATTAGAGAATTTTCTTCGAGACAGATTTAGCCTGCATAAACAGAATCAGATAGTCGCGACCACCTGCTTTTGAGTCAGTTCCGCTCATATTGAAACCACCAAACGGCTGTACGCCAACCATTGCACCGGTACATTTTCTGTTGAGATATAGGTTTCCGACATGGAATTCGTGGCGTGCACGCTCGATTTTTTCATCATTTAACGAATAAACCGCTCCGGTCAGACCATATTGCGTATTGTTGGCGATATTCAGTGCATCATCGTAATCTTTTGCTTTGATTACTGCGAGTACCGGACCGAAGATTTCTTCCTGCGAAAGTCTTGCCATCGGATCGATATCGATAAATACAGTCGGTTTGATATAATAGCCGTTCAAGCCGGGAACTTTTTCACCACCGATAATAAGTTTGCCTTCTTTTTTCCCGATTTCGATGTACTTCAAAATATTCTTTTCGGCAGTCTCGTTAATTACCGGACCGCAATAGAAATTGTCTTCCGGCAAACCCGATTTCATCGGTTCAACTTCTTTTTTGAGCAGTTCTACGAATTTATCATATACTTTCTCGTCGACTATTGCACGTGAGCAAGCTGAGCATTTTTGACCTTGGAAACCAAACGCACTCAGAGCAACGCCTTTGGCTGCATCGGCAAGATCTGCTTCTGAATCAACAATAATCGAATCCTTACCGCCCATTTCGGCAACAACGCGTTTGATCCAGATTTGCCCCGGTTGTTTCTTTGCGGCGAGTTCATTAATTCTCAGACCAACTTCCATCGAGCCGGTAAATGAAATAAATCGTGTCAGCGGATGCTCAACCAAGTAATCGCCTGCTTCACTGCCACTTGCAACCAAATAATTCAAGACGCCGTCCGGCAAGCCAAGCTCGCGCATAATGTCGCAGAAGAGCCATGCCATCATTGGTGCATCGGAAGATGGTTTCAAAACAACCGTATTGCCGGTAACAATTGCGGCAACAGACATGCCCATCATAATTGCAAACGGGAAATTCCAAGGCGGAATAACGATACCAACGCCTAATGGCTCATAAAAATATTCATTTTCTTCGCCGGGCCATTCTACAACAGGTTGTTTCTCGGCATAGCGAAGTGCCTCGCGCCCATAAAATTCCAGAAAGTCCAAGCCCTCGGAAACATCTGCATCCGATTCTATAAAACTTTTGCCTTCTTCTTTAATCATCCAAGCGATAATTTCAGGCTTGCGACTGCGAATAATTTCCGCTGCTTTAAAGAGATATTGTGCTCTTTCCTCAACCGGAACTTTTTTCCAGGTTTTGAAGGCTTTTGCTGCTGCTTGAATTGCTTTTTCTGCGTCTTCTTTTCCGCTCTTCTGGAAAATACCGATTACTTCATCAATATTTCCCGGATTGATTGAACGAGTTTTCCGGTCGGTATATACTTCTTTTCCGTCAATATAGTTTGGATATTCTTTTCCAAGTAAAGCGTTAACTTTATTTAACGCATCTTTCTGTCTGTCGAATACTTCTTTTTTTGAGTAATCGGCATATTTCTCATTTGTAAATTTTTCCATTTTTTGTCTTTTTTCCTCAAAATATATTTCGTAAAACAAATTATAATTTTTATAGACGGCATGTCTGAAAAATATTGTACAAATAGAAAAAAATAATAAATTTGTAAAATAATATTCTGCGAACTATATTTGTAAATAATTTGTATGTTAAGGCACATGAGATGAATATATTAAGTTATCTAAACATTTTAAGCGAAGTTAAACAGCACCTCCTCGACCCGGCACTATCACGACAATTCGAACAGAAAGTTTTTGTTGCATTTGAGTATGAAGTAAACGCCGTAAACATCTTAGATATATTGCAGATACTGCGTAATAAATCTAAAATGTATTGGCAAAACCGAGATGCGTCATTTGAAACGGTCGGTGCGGAAAATGTATTCTATGAGCAGAAATTTAATAGTCGCGAAATCGCTGAATTAGAAGCCTCCGGCATCAAATTTTATCTCTCTTGCAAGTTTGATTTAAAGTCAAATATTACTCGGAAGTGGAAAAAATTTGGCAGAAATTTTGTTTTCCTGCCACTATGGGCACTTGAACGACGTAAAGATAAATATTACTTGATTCTAAACCTGACAAAAGAAATTCTGGACGATTACATTAACAGGGATATTGAAAAATGCACTGCATTAAACATGCTTAATATTAACAACGTTAAGTGCGATTACTTAATAAAAAATAGATATTTCTCGCCCAACCGCGAAACTTGGGGACACAATCTAAATTTGGCAAATGAAATGATTCAATCCGACACAGTCAAAAAAATTGTTTTGTCGCGTGCTGTGAAGTATGAATTTGAAAATAAAATCGATTCTGAATCCATTTTCCTCAAATTGACCGAGAATTGCGAAAATTCATTTTCTTTTTACTTTCAAGCCGATATAGGTTCTGTATTTATGGGGATCTCGCCGGAATTGCTGTTTTCGTCTTATGATAATACTATTCGTTGCGATGTTTTAGCCGGAACAATTGCTCGCGGAGGAGACAATGAAGCGGATAAAATTCTTGCGGATAAACTTCTGCATGATAAAAAAGAAATTCGGGAACATACTTTCGTAGCAAAATATTTATCTGCTAAAATGAAAAAATTCGGTTCGAAAGTGCAATTCAAACAAAAATTTAAAATAAAAAAATTGGCGAATGTTCAGCACATCTATTCTAAAATTGAATGTGTTAAACAACCCGGCTTAAGTAATTACAAAATAATACGTTTTCTTTATCCAACTCCTGCTGTGTGTGGAGTTCCGGCTGCACGTTGCAAACGCTTAATCAAAGAATTTGAGCAGTATGACCGCGGTCATTATGCCGGAGCGATCGGCATGATTTGTGGAGAAAATGTTGAAATTTGCGTTGGTATTCGCTCTGCATTAACGCACAACAGTAACCTTTATATATATGCCGGTGCCGGAATAGTGGCAGGCTCAGATCCTGAAAAAGAGTGGAACGAAATTAGTTCTAAATTACAAAATTTCACGACATTTTTAAATGACTAAGCACGAAAATATTAATCAATTCACGTCGTATTTAATAATTCGCGAACTATATAAGTGCGGAATTCGATGTTTTTATATTTCACCGGGTTCGCGCTCAACTGCATTAACACTTGCCGTTGCAGATCTTGCACTCGAAAAAAAGGATCTCAGCGTTCATATCGCTGTTGATGAACGTGCTTCGGCATTTATGTGTCTCGGATATTCCAAAGCTACGCATACACCGGGTGTTTTAATTTGCACTTCCGGCTCTGCGCTTGCAAATTATTTTCCTGCAATAGTGGAGGCAAAGTATTCCTGTAATCCTATGCTGATTATATCGGCTGATCGTCCGGACGAACTGCAGGATTCCGGTGCGAACCAAACCATTCGGCAAGATGGTTTTTATGGCGATTATGCAAAGTTTTCGAAGGAAATTGATTGTTCAGATGTTAATATCGACATAAAATACCTCTTATCGACGCTGGATTATTCAGCATTTATTGTGAAATCGGAAAGTGGAATCGTTCATTTAAACTGCAAATTTCGCGAACCATTCTTTGATTCGATACCGTTTGTCGGGGAAATTGAGCCCGTTCTAAGCGAGAAAATTAATAGCAACGAATCATTTACGCAATATGTATCTCCGCATGCAAAATGCAATTCGCATATTAAAATCGGAGATAGTAAAAAAGTTATCATAATTCTCGGCGAAACACGTGATTTTGCCGATGCAAATGCTGTTATTCGCTTCGCTGAAAAGAACTGTTTGCCTGTATTTCCGGATATTTTGTCTAATGCACGTTGTCTCTCCAGTCCGACCATTATGCAAAACTACGACCTGTGGATTAATAAACTTTCAAATGTTGATTTTCCTGATACCATACTGCACTTCGGAACTTCTATAGTCTCTAAGGACTTGCAGCACTTTGTTAATAATTCGGTCGCTCAAGGCTGTCAGAATATTATCATTAATCCGCAGTATTCAAAATACGACCCCGCAAGCAATGCAAAAATTATCTCGCGTCTTTCTTATGAGGACTTTATTAACTCGTTGGAAAATATAGAAACTAACATCGAATACTTTTCCGCTTTTTCGAGAATTGGAGCCAAGGTTACTACATTACTTGATACTTTGGCAAATAATCAATCTAACTCCTTAGAATATAAGGTGGTTAGTAGTATTAATAAATTTATTCCGGAATTTTCAAATTTATTTCTCGGGAACAGCCTGACAATTAGAAATTTTGACAGTTATTTCTTTGTTGATTCTGGTAAGAGTAAGCAGCTCAATATATTTGCAAATCGTGGGGCGAGTGGAATAGATGGTAATCTTGCAACTGCAATCGGAATTGCCGAAGCAACTAATCTTTCAACTACAATTGTTTTTGGGGACTTATCCGCATTTCATGATTTGAATTCTTTATGTTTAGTTGCGAACTCTAAAGTTAAGATAATAGTTGTAATCATGAATAATAATGGTGGTGGAATTTTTCATCGTTTGCCGGTACGCGAAAGCAAACATTTTGAAAAGTATTTCGCGACTCCGCTTGCACTAAATTTTGAAAATATCGCCCGAACATTCGGGGTAAAATATTCTCATGTAACTTTGTCTAAGCAATTTGAAACACAATACTTAGAAGCAGTCCGAAATCCTATGTCGTGCGTTATCGAAGTAAGATCAGATCGAGAGAGCAACCAAGAATTTCGGAATAATCTGCTACAAGAAATAAGTAGAAGTATTGACATTATGAAGCAAGAAAATGCTTAACTATCAAACATACGGAAAAATCAACGCTTCTGCTGTTGTTTTCTTGCATGGATTTATGGGTAATTTAGTTGATTTCCAATTATTTACTGATATTATTTCACAAAGTTTCTTTTGCATTTCAATCGATTTGCCTGGACACGGAAAAAGCATTAATCTTGAAGAATCAGCCTATACGATCGAGCAAACATGTACCGAAATTTACTCTTCATTGCAAAAAATGAACATTTCAAATTGTACCATGGTCGGTTATTCGTTTGGTGGGAGAATTGCATTATCTTTTGTAGACCGATATCGCGATTTTGTTCGCTCGCTTGTGCTGATTTCTACTTCTCCGGGAATACAACTTCAGACCGAGCGAAATTTACGAATAGTTTCTGATATAAACAAGATTAAGGCATTAGAAAATAATGGACTTATTGAGTTCCTAAATAGATGGTACGAGGCTCCGATTTTTTCAGGTATTCCGGAAAAACTTAAAGAACAATTGATTGCGGACAAAGGAAAAAATATTGTTTCAGAATTGGACAAGTCGCTTAAAAATGCCGGAACCGGAGTTATGCAGCCATTGTGGGGCATTCTTCCGGAACTAAATTTTTCAATTCTGCAGATAGTAGGAGAGAGAGACAAAAAATTTTGCGATATAAACATGAAAATGCAAGAATTATTGCCAAAATCAACTTTGGAAATTATTCCAAATTGCTCGCACTACGTGCATTTAGAACAAACAGAAATCGTATTAAGCAAAATATATAACTTCTTAATAATAAATGGAAATAGATTATGAATAATTGGACAATTGTCGGAGATTATACCGACATAAAATATCATAAAATGGACGGAATCGCTAAAATTACGATCAATCGTCCGGAGGTCAGAAACGCGTTTCGTCCGCTTACCGTCGTCGAAATGATGCGAGCCTTAGAAGACGCAAAAAATGATTCGTCAATTGGGGTGATAATTCTTACCGGCGAAGGTGAAAAAGCATTTTGCTCTGGAGGTGACCAGCGAATTCGCGGGAACTCAGGATATAAAGATGAAGCCGGCGTACATCATTTAAACGTTTTGGATTTTCAGCGGCAAATTCGCACTTGTCCAAAACCGGTAATTGCTATGGTTGCGGGATATGCAATCGGTGGGGGACATGTTTTGCATTTGATGTGCGATCTGACTATTGCTGCAGACAATGCTGTTTTTGGGCAGACCGGTCCAAAAGTAGGCTCGTTCGATGGCGGATATGGCGCAAGTTATATGGCACGAATCGTGGGGCAAAAAAAAGCACGCGAAATCTGGTTTTTATGTCGCCAATACAACGCACAACAGGCACTCGAAATGGGACTTGTTAATTGCGTCGTTCCATATTCCGAACTCGAAACTGAAACTATCAAATGGTGCAGAGAAATTCTTGCAAATTCTCCTATTGCACTTCGTTGCATGAAAGCTGCTTTAAACGCTGACTGTGACGGTCAAGCCGGCTTGCAGGAGTTAGCAGGCAATGCAACAATGCTCTTCTACATGTCTGAAGAAGGACAAGAGGGGAGAAACGCCTTTTTAGAGAAACGTAAGCCTGATTTTTCTAAATTTGAAAGAAATCAATAAAAAATAATATTTTTACAATAATAAATGAAACAAAACGACTTATTTATGTGTCATTATGTATATGTTGAATTTTATATGCTTTGATTATGAATAAATACATTATTCCTTTGCTTTTGATGCTGAGTTTCGGTTTGCTTTATGCGTCTGATTCGGTAATTTCATATTTAAATGCTTCATCAAATGGTAGTAATATTAAAGTGGAATGGCGAAGTTCAGATGAAAACAATGTCCAGAAATATGAGATAGAAAGAGCAAACAAAAACAAAAAATTTGAGTATATTAGTGAAATTGATGCAAAAGGTTTCGCGACGTCGTATTCTTATAGTGATGACACCGCGCTGAAAAGCGTAGAAAAAGAAGGAGGACTTCAGAGCGACAATCTTTATTCTTATAGAATAAAAATTGTAACTAAAGATAAATCAAGTTCTTATTCAAACTCTATCAATGTTGTTCACTCTACGAGTGGCGTTCAGCGAACTTGGGGAATGATTAAGGAGATGTTTAGATAGCGATACAGCCTATAGGCATCATTTGAAAAATTTATAGAAGAATTTTTGTAGAGATCTGGCGTGCCATTTCTCTACTTTTGTATAGAGAAGACTAAAATGAAATATTGTATTACTTTGTTGCTATTATCCGTTTGTTTTATTAAGTCATACGCGGAACCCCTTGAAAATTTTGGGGCTTCACGATGTGCAACTTTTAACCAGGGACTAAAAGACAAGAAATCTGCTTACTTGCAGTCAAAATTTCGCGATTTAGATTCACTTGCAAATTCGTATTTGTCGCCATCCGGAAATTTTCTGATTCATTATATGAGTGAAGGAAGAGACGGAGTAAATCCGGCGGATAATAATCAAAACGGCATTCCGGATTATGTTGATTCTGTTGCATTTTATTTCGATTATTCGTGGCGGTTTTTAGTAGATGAACAGGGATATATTAGTCCGGTTTCTGATAACGGGAGCGGTAGCAGCGACGCTTACGACATTTATTTGATTGATCTGGGAAATGGTACTTCCAACGAAACCACTTACGGAATGACATGCACTGAGGAACAAACTTCTACAGGGTATGTCTCTTATATAATAATTGATAACGACTATAGTTCGCATGACTCATCTGTATATTTTTCAACCGGAAAAAAATACCAAACATACTATGTTAATGGAATTGATGCACTGAAAATCACTGCAATTCACGAATTTTTCCACGCAGTTCAATTCAGTTATCGCGAAATGACACCGGATATTGCAATGCTGTACGAAATGAGCAGTGTATATATTGAATACCGAGTATTTCCCGAAATAAAATACTACGAACTCTATATTAATCAACTTTTGGAAAAGATACCCTCTTTTCCATTTTCAAGTCCGAACGCTGACACCGGCTACGCTTGGAGTGCTTTATTCATAAAAATATATACCGAATATGCAAATGATGCGATTATGCTTAAATTCTGGCAAAACGTCAACTCCGGACAATACGCATACGATGCTTTAAACAGTGCTTTAATTGAATATACAGGCAAAGATTTGCAAAATCATTTAGCAGAAATTGCGTCGTGGTTTTACTATACCGGAAAACGGGCACAGCAAGGAAAATTTTTTACATTTGCAGACGAACTTTCAACTATGAAGTTTGATTTCGAAGATGAATATTCTTATCCGTCTGTAA
>JAQUZU010000065.1:0-7799 GCA_028691175.1 Candidatus Kapaibacterium sp.
GACGCTTGGTTCGAGTGCTCAGGCGGTGGAACGGGACATCCTTTCGGCACATCCGGCAAAGGCTCATACGTACAGGATCCGACCGAACTAAATAACGCAGGCGGCTACGGCGGCGGAAGCGGCCATAAGCAGTCAACAAAAGGCGGCGGCGGCGGATATGCTACTGCAGGACTTCAGTCGAACGACTTCAACGCCGGCAGAATTAACGGTAATGTTATGGTCGTGCCTATCGCAGGCGGTTCGGGTGGCGCAAGCGGTAATCCGCAGGGCGCAGGCAATTGTTCAGGCAGTGGTGGCGGAGGTGGTGGTGCAATTCGCATTGCCGGAAATAATATTTCAACCTTATATATAAAGGCAGATGGTGCCAACGGCGACGACGGCGACAAGAACACCGACGGCGGAGGAGGTTCGGGCGGTCATATCGGTATCTTTGCAAAGGGCAAAGTTGAACAGGTTCGCTCGTCTGTTTTGGGCGGTATGTCCGGTAACTCCGGTGCTCGCAGTGGCTCAGGCCGTATCCGCATTGATGCGACCGAAACAGGTAACGGCGTTGTTTCATACCCGCCTGACGCAGTCAGCAATTTCAAAGCTTTTACTACCGACACTACAAGTTGGGTTAAACGCAATTGCAAATTAAATATTTACCCTAACGGTAGACGAAACTTAACCATGTACTACAAAGGCCAATCTGAAAGCAACTGGACTCTTGTTCCTCTTTCAACTATAGATACACCTACTTCTGCAGAAAGAAATTTAGAATTAACCGGGCAAGACAGCGTATATTATGTAGTTGTTGGTTCTGCAGACGCCATATTGAGTTCGGGGCTTGTGGCGCCGTTTCGCATAGATTCATGCCAATACCAAACACTCCCGTTCTTATCTCAAGCGGCGACCAATATTCTCCGCATAGCGAAATACCCGTTAATCACCGGCGACACTGCTTCATTTATTGATGGCGGCTTACATTGCTTCGGAAAATTAACGCGCGACACGATCATAATCAAAAACGAGGGCGAAGCTCCGCTCGAATTGCATTTAGAAGATGCATCTTTCCGCGATGGCGTACCGGGCTTCGAGTTCGAACCCAAAGAGGAATCTTTTGTCGCTGTGGGCGATTCCATTGAAATTTATACGGCTTATACAATGCAGTATGATGTAACCGGATTAGTTAGCGACGTTCTTTTAATCCCGACCAACGACCCCGATCACCCTACTTGGAATGTAACCTGCGAAGCAAGTATCACTCCAAAATCTGTTGATTTCGTACAAGATGACGAAATTATTGAGGAAATCAATTTCGGTACTCTGTGTGTCGGCACGGAAAACACTACCAAGCAGGTAACAATCAGGAACAATACAATTATCGATATGATACTTGAGCACGCTAATTTCTCCGCCGGAAGTCTGTTTTTTGCTACAATTTCTAATCCGAATCTGCCGGCGAACGACACTGTAAATATTGATGTTACTCTGACGCCAGCGGCTCAAACCGGATTATTTGTCGATACGCTTTATTTATTCACGGATGATTGCCAATATTCCGCTGCGAAATTAATCGTAACGGCAAATATCGATAATTCAAAATTAGAGTTCTCGGAAAACCCGTTAGTCTTCGGTGAAATCTGCGAAGGCGAAATTGTATCGCGGAAAATCAATCTCCGCAATCCTTCAGATATAGACTACGACACGCACTATCTATTCGCCGATATGCCATGGATTTCTGCTTCATTTGACGCCGATTCCACAATCAAAGCACATGATTCTGTCAGCGTAACGGTTACGATCAACACGACCGGACTCGCGGACGGACTTTATACGGCGAACTTAACTTTCGAGAATTTGACTTGTCCTATGGAGCACAATTTAGAAGCCATGGTTACGATTCGCCACGCAACTTCTGATGTTGCAAGCAGTTACGACTTTGGATATGTGCAAGTAGGTTTCTCGCAAACTACCGACATCACGCTTACCAATACCGGTGCAACTCCGCTATACTTTGACGAACTGCCGACTGTAAATCCGCCATTTAGTGTTGAATCTTCTGTTCCGGCACTTCCGATTTACGTACATCCCGGCGAGCAAATTGTTTTCAACGTAAAATATTCCCCGATCGAGTCCGGCAATTTTGCGGATTCATTAATCATACTTTCGCTCGGAAACGGCACTGCCTGCGGTCAGCGAAAAGCGATATATCTTTTGGGCAACGCTTCCGAGCCGAGCGTGGTATTATCGACATATTCAGCAGATTTCGGCGTGATTGCCAACTGCCAAATTAAAACCGACACGATTTTCCTGAAAAATATCGGTCTATACCCCGTTCATATTGAAAGTGCAGAAATCACCGGCACCGGTGCTTCATCTTTCCAGGTAAATGTGCTTGCACCTTATGATTTGGCACCTTCTGACTCGACACCATACATCGTAACTTTCGACGGCAATATTATGCCGGAAGGAGTAAAAACAGCGACACTGGAATTCACCGGTTCGATTATACTTCCAAAGACGGAACTTCATGGCGAAAACGAAACAATACATCTCGCTTTCGAGCCTGAAACACCGGTAAATCTCGGAGGAATTCCGGTCGGAGAAAGCAGAATTATTCCCGTAAATCTTACGAATAACGGCAAATTGCCGATAAGTATTCACTCAATTAATGCAAGCGGGGCAACTGTTTCACCGGAAACAATGCAACTAAATTCAGGCGAAACAAAAGAACTGAGCGTCTCTTTCATAATGGAAAATGCAGGGAACAAAACGATTACTGTTTCATGCACAATTTCAGATCCTTGCGGAGAAACTCGCCAAGTTGTAATTAATGCAGTCGGACTCGAAGGCGACGTAACCTACAGTCCTACAACGGACTTCGGTGTTCTTGCACCATGCGAAAGCATAGTACAGGACTTCGTAATCACCAATTCCGGCGAAGCAAATGTAATACTTAATTCTGCGGCTATCTCCGGCACAAACGCCGATTTATTTACGATTACGAGTGCAATTGATTATCCGGTTACGCTCGCACCGACTGAATCGCAGACAATTTCAATAGAGTTCTCTCCGGAAAAAGTCGGCGACGACGGCATAAAAACAGCAGACCTCACTTGCAACATGACAATCAACCAAAAATCGGTCGATTTAGTAACAACTTTGCGTGGCGAACGCCGCACAAGTTTGATAACTCCTACCGGCACAATTACTTTTGACCGCACGCGTGAAGGCACTACTGCAAAATCAGTGCTCGTGCTGCAAAATAACGGCGAGGGCGACGTAATAATCTCCGGCACCTCACCACTTACGGGTAACGGTGCGGCACTTTTCGCCATTAATCCGGCAATTGCAGGCATTACTTTGCCGAGCGGAGGCAGTTCTCAATTCGAGATCTCGTTTAGCCCGACTGAAGTCGGTACGTACAGTGCTTCGTTCATGATTTATTATTCGGCGAAAGGATGTCCGGACAGTTTGCTTATCGTTCTAAACGGAAGTTGCGCTCCGGCTACGATTGTACATTTGCGTCTGCCGAACATTCCGGAAATCGATCCTGCGGCAGATTATTTGAATATTCCGCTTTACGCATATTGCGAAAATTCGGAGGGCGGAGAAGTTCTCTCGAATATTTCAATAGATGCCGAAATCGACATAAATGGGACTGTTTTCCTGCCGAAATCGATTACTCCGAGCGATCACGCGATGCAGAATTCTATAGCTTTAGACATTCGAAAGATAACTTTACAGTTACGAAATCTGATAATCACTCCGGAAGAAACTATTGTTGCGACAATTTCCGGTACTCCGTTGCTCGGCAATGCGAAGTATTCGGCGATGACTATTACAAACGCTTCAACGGCAAACACAGTTGAAATTTCTGAAATTATCCCGCAAAACGGCTCGCTTTCGTTCAAGATTTGCGAAAACGGCGACGACAGACTACTCGAATATTCGGTTCCGCTGAGTGTAAAAATCAGTCCGAACCCGCCAAGCGACAACCTTATTCATATTTCGGTTTCGTCGCTCGAAGCCGGCAAACACTTGCTCACGATCGTAAATTCACTCGGTCAGGCGGTATATACTTCCGATTTCATCGTAACTCGCGGGCAGAAATCGGACAATTCGAATACATTCGAGGCTCAAATCGAGACAACCAACTTCCCGAGCGGTGCGTATATTTTACGCGTCGAAGGTCCGAGTACAACTGCTGTTCAACGTTTGCAAATTATAAAATAGAAAGGAATCAACATGAAAAAATATATTTTATCGCTCGCAATCGCTGCCGGTTTGCTCGGTTCGACACCTACTAACGCACAGACTTTCCGCGAACCGGTCAATTACATCGGCGGATATTTGCACTATAATCTCAACCTGCACAGTGCCGACTTCAGTGCCCTGCCGGGATATTTCAGTTGCTGTCCGAAGTTCGAAAGTGGCTCCGGCAGCGGCTTCAGCATCGGCGGGCTGTTCGAAATTCCTCTCGAAGAGAAGTTTTTCCTCGGTATCCGGTTGGGCTATTCCGTGCTGAATGCGGAATTAACTCGCGAAGAAATTATAGGCAATTCACTTGATTTGAGGGGCGGAACCGATCGTGTAAATGTAAAATATTCGATTGATTCGAAACTTTCTGCTATTGCGATTGAACCGCAGATTTCCTATAATTTCTGGGATAATTTCACCGGTTCGCTGGGATTGAAGGGCGACATCATGACAACGAAAAAATTTAGTCAGAGTGAAGAAATTCAGTCGCCGGCAAACGTTGTTTTCAAAGAGAACGGACAACGGACTCGCACGGCATATGCGGACGAAGATATTCCGGACGCAAAATCATTTATGACTTTTTTGACGCTCGGCGTAAGTTATAACTTCAAACTTGAAAGCGGGCTGCTAATCTCGCCGGAGGTTCGCTACGAACTTCCGCTTTACAGTCTGTCGAGCGTTTCGTGGAAGCCTTCGGCTTTGAATTTGGGGCTTGCGGCACGCGTTCCGCTCCGCCCAAGCGTTCGTGAAACCTACGATTCTACCTTTGTAACTCGTGATACTACGATCAAGCTTGTCCGCGTGCTAACAAATTCGACGCCGCAACTTGCCGGTCAATCGACGGAAAAATCCACGATCGAATACGACGATTACACACTAAATCGCACCGATATTTTCGAGCATTACACATTAGAAACTCTCTCGCTTCCGGCTCCTCCAAAGGTTGACCTGACGGTTCGCGGAATCGACGCCGCCGGCAGTTACACCGATCTGACTCAACTAGTTATAGAAGAAGTGGCGACAGAAGAGTCATTCCCGTTACTTCCACAGGTATTTTTCCCGAATGGTAGTGACAAAATCGCAGGGATTAATCTGATTAGCGAAAACGAAACTGCATCTTTCACGACTGATTCTCTCGAATGGGACGCAGTGAAGATATACGCAGATGTTCTGAACATAGTCGGCAAGCGCATGCTGGAAAATCCTAAGGCAAAACTAACGATAACGGGCTGCAACAACGACACCGAAATCGAAAACGGCAACCTCGAACTAAGCGAAAACCGCGCGAAAGCAGTCAAGAATTATCTGACAAATACTTGGAAAATCGCTTCAAACCGCCTCATAATCGAGAAGAGAAATCTGCCTGAAAACGCTGCTAACAACAAGCGTCCGCAGGGACTTGAGGAAAATCGCCGCGTCGACCTCTCGAGCAACAATGCGGAAATCTTGCGACCGATTACTCTGAGCGAAATTCGACGCACGGCAAATCCGCCGATTGTACGACTGATTTCGAAAGTTGAAACCGAAGACCGCGCTCTGCAAAACTGGGACATCACAATCTCGCAGCAAGGGCAAACGCTGCGTCGCTACAATGGCTACGGTTATCCGGATTCGATTGACTGGACTGTAGAAGTGCTGCCTGTACCAATGAACGATTCGCCGACAAAGGCTACTCTCATTGCACGCGATACATATAATCAAGCCGGCGAGGACACTGAAACCATTTCAATCGAGCAAAAAACGATTCGCCGTAAGCAAGTGGAAATGCTTGGCGATAAACGACTTGACCGATTCTCACTGATACTTTTCGACTATGATAAATCCGATGTGCCGGAACGTCAGGCATCACTGATTAAAGAAATCAAATCGAAGATTCAGCCGAACAGCAAAGTTGTAATTTCCGGCTTTACCGACCTAACAGGCGATAAAGCATATAACAAACGACTTGCAAAACAGCGTGCCGAAAACATCATGAATGCACTCGGCGTTTCCAACGCACAAACCGAAGTCATTTCTGTCGGTGGCGAATACGAACTTCACGACAATTCGACTCCGGCCGGACGCAGCCTCTCGCGAACTGTCCGCGTAGTGATCGAAACGCCGGTGAAATAGCCGATCATTGCAAATAAGATTGCAGTATAAATTTCCGAGGGGAACGAAAATAATTCGCTCCCCTCTTTTTTTTAATCATCTCTTGTTCGTGAAAAATTTTACTTCTTCCGCATCATGATTCCGCCAATGACAACGCATGCCAGAGCAAGCCAGCCAACGACATCACCGATTTGACTATAAAACGTTAAGTCTTTGATTTTCGGGATACTTCTAGCAATACCGGAATTTTGATATTGCTCAGCCTGTGCGATTATCTCCCCCGCCGGCGAAATAAATGCAGAAATTCCGCCATTTGCACAGCGTGCAAGATAACGTTTGTTTTCGATTGCCCTCATTTGTGCAATCGCAAGATGCTGATACGGTCCAAAAGTATGGTTATACCATGCGTCATTCGTGATTACAGTGAAAATTTCCGCGCCTTTTTTTGCAAACTGCCGCACAAAATCCTGATGTATCGACTCGATGCAGATAATCGGCGCAATCGCAAAAGTGCCTTTCGCACCGGTCGCCTGCAAATTTTTCTGCTCTCTTCCGAGTGCCCAGTTTGAAATTCCGACGTCCCAGCGCAAAATATTTTTCAGCCATGCAATTTGATCGACATACGGAATTCGCTCACTAATCGGCGTTAGTTTCATCTTGCGATAGATTTGGACATCGCTTCGAATTCTGCTCGGCGAAACCATAATCGCACTATTAAACGAACTATATCGCCGCGAGGAATCGCCGGGGAACGCCTCTGCAGATGCCGGAACATCTTCGCCCGCTTTATAGAAATAAAACTCTGTAAATCCGGTCATAAGCGATAAATCATTTGTATCTATCCACGGTCTAAGCATCGATAAATCATAAGGATACGAATTAACAGGCAGCCCCATAAACGTAATTGAAGTTTCGCTCCAGAGCGACAGGTCAATCTTCCGGGAAGTCGCACGCGAAAGCGAGTCCTGCACCTTAAAGTGGTCGGAGATATTTTTCACCGGGTTGCGACTCCACTTGTCCCAAGGATTAATATTCGGCTGAATAATTCCGATAGTCAATTTAGGATTATTTGCAAAATTATCCGCGTCAAATTCACTCAGGCGAATATGCGAGTAAATTTTCGGGGCTATTGCAAGCAACGCAAGAACAGCTATAACAATAATATTATTTTTCTGCCGGATAAAATTCCTCTTCGAGGCTTCATCTCTTTTCGTACTCAGTCCGGTCGCCAGATAATACAGGCACGAATTAATCGCAACAATCACAAAACCAACCAGCAACACACCGCCAAGATCGGCAATTTGCACCCAAGCGTTTTCATTCACCTGAGTATAGCCAATGCAAAGCCACGGGAAAGCCCATTCCGTAATTGAAGTCAGCCATTCGAATGCCGTCCAGATAAACGGCAACATAATCAGCGCGGGAGTTAAACCAAATCGCCGCCGAAAACGATAGTAGCACTCGGC
>JAQUZU010000065.1:7899-9486 GCA_028691175.1 Candidatus Kapaibacterium sp.
TAAAGTCGATTTTCCGGCTCCTGAACGCCCGACAATCACAAGCAATTCGCCGGGAAAAACTGAAAGATTTACATTTTTCAGCACCGGCGTTTTTGCCTGCAATTTCGTATATGTCTTTACAATATTTGTTGCTTCTAAAATCATAATTTCATTAAATCATGGCAAAATCACAGCCACAATTTATACTTGTCGTTTATCGCAAATCAGTTTTAAACTATGCTCAAGCCCTGGTTCAAGAGTTCGGCTTGCTCCGCAATCTGCAGATTTTCGATTACCTGCATGAGATTACCGTCGATTACATCGCGCAAACTATAATTTTTGGCTTCACCTTCGAGGCGGTGATCCGTTACACGGTTTTGCGGATAGTTGTAGGTACGAATTTTCTCGGAACGATCGCCGGAGCGCACCATCGATTTTCTGTTCGACGCAAGTTCGTCCTGCTGTTTTTTCAATTCAAGTTCATACAATCGCGAACGCAATACTTTCATCGCTTTTTCGCGGTTTTTGAGTTGCGAGCGTTCCTCCTGGCAGCTAACAACGATGCCGGTCGGAATATGCACCATGCGCACCGCGGTCTCTACTTTATTTACGTTCTGCCCGCCTTTTCCGCCCGAACGGAAAATATCGATGCGGAGGTCAGCCTCTTCAATCTGAATATCGATGTCTTCGGCTTCCGGCAAAACCGCAACAGTCGCCGCAGAAGTATGCAGACGTCCGGCAGCTTCCGTATCCGGCACACGCTGAACGCGATGCACGCCGCTCTCGAATTTCATCTTACCGAATACGTCATCTCCGGCAAGCGAGAAAATCATTTCCTTAAATCCGCCGCGTTCGCTCTCGTTGAAGTCGATAATTTCAAGTTTATAGCGATGAATTTCGGCAAATCGCTGATACATACGGAATAAATCGCCGCAGAAAAGTCCGGCTTCGTCGCCGCCGGTACCGGCACGCATTTCGACGATACAGTTTTTCAGGTCGTTCGGATCTTTCGGAATGAGCATGATTTTCATTTCATCCTCCATTGTTGCAATCGAGTCCTGGAGTTCGTTGATTTCTTCGTATGCCATTTCTTTCAGTTCCGGCTCAGTCTCCGGCGAAGCAACCATTTCGCGACTTGCAGCTAAATCGTCGCACATTTTAATGTACTTTTTCGCGGCTTCGGCAAGTGGTGCAAGCTGCTTGTTTTCGCGATTCAGGTCGCGCAATTTCTTGATGTCCGCCACAAGTTCCGGGTCATTGAGTTGATTTTTTACTAATTCCACTCTTTCGAGAATTGCCTGTAGTTTTTCTTTCATGCTATATAATTTTCCGATTTATTCTAATACTTTTCAATTTGACAAAGACGATCACACATATATAATAGTGTATAGCGATATATAATAAAAAAAATGGTTTTCAGCAAACAGATACTATTCTTGCATTGCATAAACACTAAGCATTAGAATTTCGCGTCTATTGGATTTTTCGGAAAAACGACATGCAAGACTTAATCGAACGCGAACACACCGCACTTTTTCAAACTTATAAACGGCTTCCTATAATTGTTGATCATGCACAAGGTTGCCGGCTTTACGCCTCGGACGGCAC
>JAQUZU010000066.1 GCA_028691175.1 Candidatus Kapaibacterium sp.
AACTCCGTGCAGTCAAAGAGCATAAAATCATCAAGCAATTAACCGTAATTCCGTGCATATACGACGGTAAAACCGGTGCCGTAACCGAAATTTCCGAAGGAGACGAATAATGAAAAAAATACTCTTCGTGCTCGCCGCGCTCCTCTGTACAACGCTCTGCCGGGCACAATCCGCTGAGGACAAAATTCGCGAAGCAGTCCGCTATCAAATGAAAATTTATCCCGAAATGACCCTGCAAGACCTCTACAAAAGTTTCTTTCAGGATCGCTTTGGTCCGGGGCATATCATCAGCGACACCGCCGCAGCAGAGGGTTATCTCCGCCGCGAACTCGAGCAATCGTCTTGCTTCCCCGGTCTTCCATACGAGAAAACAGGCTTTGACGGCAACTTTTACCGCGTAAATCTCGGCTTAATCCGCGACGAAATAATCACTGCAGACGAACTCCTCAGTGCGCTCATCCGCTCTGCAAACGAATACAAGCCATATACGCCCGAGCAGTGGAAAGCCGAATGGGCAATTATTGACTCCGTTATCGCCGAAATGAACCTGAACCTCCCGGACTACGCGACCGACCGCAAGCGACTGAACGAATATGTCGCCGGCGGAAACTACGTGATGCACCACAGCGAGCGTTTCTCGAAATTCTACGACATTCATTACCGCATAATTGCAAAAGAAATTTTCATGAAAGAATTTTATCCAAGAGTAAAAGATTTATAAACAATGAAAAAAATCGTCATTTGTGGAGCAAGTTCGGGCATCGGACGCGAAATAGCGAAAATATATGCCGCTAAAGGCTATAAAGTCGGTATAATGGGGCGACGCGAGGATAAACTCCTCGAACTCGCCCGCAACCCGCTTTTCGTTATAAAAGTATGCGACATCACCGCACCCGACGCTCCCGACAAGCTGCACGAACTTATTGCCGATATGGGCGGAATCGACATTTACATGCACAGCTCCGGCATCGGATATAAGAATGTGGCTCTTGAGTTTGCAAAAGAATTAGCCACCACAGAAACCAACTGCCTCGGATTTACGCAAATGATCGCCACTGCTTTCGACTATTTCGCACACACCGGGCAGGGGCAAATCGCGGCAATCAGTTCAATCGCCGGCACAAAGGGATTAGGTGCCGCTCCGGCATATTCCGCCTCAAAGCGGTTCCAGCGCCACTATTTGGAATGCTTGGCTCAACTCGCCCATATTCGCAAACTCGACATCAAAATCACGGATATACGCCCCGGTTTCGTCGATACCGACTTGCTCAAAGGCGGACACTATCCGGTGCTCCTCTCCGCCGATGCCGTCGCACAAAAAATTGTCCGCAGTGTCGAAAAGCACAAGCGTGCAGTCGTAATTGATTGGCGCTACGCCGTTGTAGTTGCCCTCTGGCGCATGCTCCCGAATTTCCTCTGGGAACGCCTCCCGATAAGATAATAAAATTTGCTAATAATGAAAAAAATGCAGCACCTGCAGAACCCATCAATTTATGGGAGAGTTTGCATCACTCTTCACCGTTTAACGAGCGAACACGCGCACCACACATAGGTCAATATTTTATATAAAATGTTTCGTATTATTTTATTTTTTCGTATATTTGTACTTTACTGACGTTAATATTTATGAAATATTTTGATTTAATATACACAAGACTGAAAGGTTATATTTATGGAAGATTTTCAGTTCAAACCATTTGACGAAATGACACCGCAGGATTACGCGAAAATCGGATTTAAGTCCGGTTTGGAAATCCACCAGCAACTTCTCACCAAAGAAAAACTCTTCTGCCGTTGCCCCGCGGGACATTATAGCGAAGACTATCACGCAGAAATCTTGCGCCACATGCGCCCGACACTCTCCGAACTCGGCGAATACGACGGCACCGCTCTAATGGAATTTAAAACCCACAAGGATATTATTTATCGCATAAATCGCGAAACCGTATGCACTTACGAAATGGACGACACTCCACCGTTCCACTGTAATCCGGAAGCACTCGACATTGCCTTCGAGGTCGGAATGCTCTACCACGCAAATATAGTAGACGAAGTGCACATCGCCCGCAAGCAATATCTCGACGGCTCTATTCCTACCGGATTTCAGCGCACAGCAATCACAAGCGTAGGCGGCGAAATCCCGTATCGCGACAGGAAAATCCATATTATTCAGATGTCTATTGAAGAAGATGCCTGCCGCGAGGCTAGCGACGTCGGGCACCGTCGCGTCTATATGACTGACCGCCTCAGCATGCCGCTAATCGAAACCGTTACCGCACCTGAAATGAAAACTCCGCAGGAAATTGCCGAAGTCAATGATATTCTTCGCCGAATCGTTCGCTCTACCGGAAAAGTCCGCACAGGAGCCGGTGCAACCCGCCAAGACGTAAATATTTCCGTTACAGGCGGTACGAGAATCGAAATCAAAGGCGTTCCGAGCATTAAGAGAATCCCGCTCTTGGCATACAACGAAGCAATGCGTCAATGGAACTTACTGAAAATCAAAGATTTACTAAATAAACGCGGAGTTACTGCAGAGACTTTCCAAGCGAAAATTGACGACGTAACAAAGGTATTGCACAAGACGAGCTATACTCCGATATTTAATGCAATTGCAGCCGGTGCAGTTGTAAAATGCGTTACGCTCCGCAATTTCAAAGGAATTCTGAACCATCAGACTCAGACCGACACACTCTTTGCACGCGAAATCAGCGACCGCGTTCGCGTAATCGCCTGCCTGACCACTCTGCCAAACATAAATTACAGCGACAGTGGCGAATTAACTCTCTCCTCGGCTGAGGGGCAGAAAATCCGCAAACTCGTCGGCGCCGGCGAAAACGACACAATGGTACTCGTATGGGGTTCAGAAGTCGATACAGACACCGCTGCAAAAGAAGTTATCATCCGTGCAAAAGAAGCAACAATCGGCATTCCCTCGGAAACCCGCCAAGCACTCGAAAACGGCACCAACGGATTTGAGCGAATTCTGCCCGGACCGGAAAGAATGTATCCGGATACAGATTTGCCACCGATTGAAATCACAAGCGAACGCCTCGCAGCAATCCGCAAGCAGTTGCCGGAATATTATTGGGAAAAGGAAGTCCGCTATGCGAAACTCGATATGCCGAAAGAATATGCTAAGCCGCTTGCTATCTCTAAATATTCCAAGTACTTCGACCAAGCACTCGAGCTCGGTATCACTCCGAAAATTGCCGGAGCGATGTTTATTCAATTCCCTACACGCCTACGCCGTGCACTCGTTCTGGCAGACGACAAGGATATAAACGGCGAAGCCCTGCTGAATATTCTGAAGGCATACAAGGACGGAAAAATAGTCCGCGACATGCTGCTTGACTTAGCTGCCGATGTAGCAGTTGTCGGCGAAGACTGCATCGATTGGAATGAAATACCGAAACTCGCCACAAAGCAGGAATTTTGCGATGTATATGACAAAATCAACCAGAAAATGCCTCGCATTGCATTGTATAACCCGCTTAAACGCAACGATTATATGTTTGGGCTTATTATGGACGAACTACGTTATCGAATCGACGGCAAAATCGCAAAGCAATATTTCAATGAACTTTTAGCCCAAGGAGACAAATAATGAACGAAGATACATTTAAAGGTTATCGTGGCGCTGCTCTCGAAGTACTCAAAAAATTTGATGCACACGTATGGAGCGATGCCGTAATAAAAACTTGCGAAGGTGCAGAATTTGTCGGGAGAATCCTCCCGCGTTCAATCACTTCGGACGATAAGCACATTGTAGTCAAGCTCATCACCGGCTATAACGTCGGCATTGCAAGCAGCAAAATCGTAGATATTAAATCTGAAGGCAAAAAAGAGGCAATCTACCATGTCCCGGAGAAGGAATTCCCATTCGACCCCAAAAAACCGAATGTAACGCTGCTCGGCACGGGTGGCACAATCGCCAGCCGTTTGGATTACCGCACAGGCGCAGTAATTCCGGCTTTCTCACCGGGCGAGCTCTATGGCTCAGTCCCTGAACTTGCCGATTATTGCAATCTCGACACCAAAAAGCTCTATGGCGTATTCTCCGAGAATATGGGTCCGGAGCAGTGGATCGGCCTCGCAAAGGCAATCGGCGAAGAAATCCGCAACGGCGTAAAAGGTATTGTTGTCGGGCACGGCACCGATACGCTTCATCATACAGCGGCAGTTCTTTCATTTATGGTTCAGAATCCGCCTGTACCAATTATCATGGTCGGCTCTCAGCGCTCGTCTGACCGTCCGTCATCGGACGCCGCTCTAAACTTGATGCACGCCGTTAAGGCCGCCGCAGAAAGCGATATCGCAGAAGTTATGGTTTGTATGTTTGGTCCTACTTCCGACTCATACGGTTTGCTTCATCGTGGTACGCGAGTCCGCAAAATGCACTCGTCGTATCGCTCCACATTCCGCACCATCGGCGATATTCCGATTGCAATGATTGACCGCAAAGAAATTACTCCGCTACGCGACGACTACAAACACCGCCGCTATGACCGCGATGCAACTATTATTCCGACATTCGACGACCGCGTAGCAATCGTTTACTACTACCCGAACATGAAACCGGATATCATAGATTCGCTTGTTGATAACGGCTACAAGGGCATCGTAATTGCCGGCACAGGCTTGGGACACATGAACAAACCTCTTTATCCTGCACTCAAGCGTGCAAACGAAAAAGGAGTTGCAGTATTTATGACTGTGCAGACTCTCTGGGGATATGTCCAAATGTACGTTTATGAAACAGGTCGCGAAATGCTCCAACTCGGCATTGTCCCGTTAGACAACATGCTGCCTGAAGTTGCATACATGAAACTCGGCTGGGCACTTGGTCAGACTGAAGATTTGGACGAAGTCCGCAAAATCATGACTACACCGGTAAATGGCGAAATTACTCCGCGCGAGCCAAGCAACGGCTACCTGATTTATCAGGGCGGCGTACCGGAAGTAGAAGCGTTTATCGCCGGAAACCAAAAATAATCCCGGCAAAAAGCAAAATTTCATTACAAGGGCGGATTTATCCGCCCTTTACTTTATAAATTCTCCAAAAAAAACGCCCTAATTACACTATTTTTCTACATTAATCGTCATTAGTTTCTGTTAAATTGTTTAAATATTTTTTAATAAAAAAAAATGAACTCCAATACATTCACAGAATTAATGCGCGAAAAAGCCAAAGCCGTAAATTTAAAGGTTGCATATCCGGATGCTCTCGATGAAAGAGCCTTGAATGCAGCCGCGTTCGTACTGAAGAACAAAATTGCACAACCGGTTTTGCTCGGCAACGCAGATAAAATAAAATGCTTCGCCGACGATAAAAATATCAATATTGACGGCATCGAAATCATCGACCCGGCAACCGGCGAATTTCTCCAAGAATTCGCTGACCAACTCTACGAAAAAAGAAAAAAGAAAGGCATGACTCCGGAAGAAGCCCTCGAAACAGTTAAGCAGCCGATTTACTACGCAGGCTTTATGCTCAAAAAAGGCTTAGTCGGCGTAGTCGTAGGCGGCAACATGTCCTCTACCGGCGATATTATCCGTGCTTCCCTCTTCACAGTCGGCACGGCTCCTGGCATCAAAACAGTCAGCAGTTTCTTCATTATGATCAAAGAAAGCAAAATGCTCTGCTTCGGCGATTGTGCAGTAAATCCGAATCCGGACGAAAACCAACTCGCCGATATCGCAATCTCGACTGCAAAGAATTACAAAGCAATCACCGGCGAAGAACCGCGCGAAGCAATGCTTTCATTCTCGACTAACGGCAGTGCATCGAGTGAACTCGTCGATAAAGTAGTAAAAGCCATGGAACGTGTACGCGAAAAGGCTCCGGAAATTACTATCGACGGCGAAATGCAAATGGATTCCGCGCTTATTCCGGAAATCGCAGCCCGCAAATTCCCGAATTCTCCGGTTGCAGGTAACGCTAACGTCTTGATTTTCCCGGACTTAAACGCCGGCAATATCGGATATAAAATTGCTCAGCGTCTCGGTGGCTGGGAAGCAGTTGGTCCAATTGTTCAGGGATTGGCGAAACCATTCTGCGACTTGTCTCGCGGCTGCAACGTCGACGACATTATCAATGTTACTGCAATATGCAATCTGATGGCATAAAATACTCTCGAAAATGCCAAAAATGGCAGGGATACGTAATCTGTATCTCTGCCATTTTTATATCAGAAACCGCTATCGCTGATTCTTTCGCAGGAAAATTGTATCTGAAATCATCGATGCAGAACCGAAACAGCCACAGGCGTTTTTAACGCTGGACAGGCGCTCGTCGTATCCCTGCATATTGAATGCCTGAATAACCCATTTCAGCATATTGGCGTCCGGTGCGTAAATTGTCACGGCATGAGGTCCGAACCAACGGAAAACATTCCAAACGACGCTTGTTTTTTGTGCTCCGAGTAATACTCCGGATGAAATTTCTTTGTATTCGTCGCCGTCGGACATTTCGTTCATAAAATTATACACGCGGCGATTTGGCTCATCGGTTGCCGGAGTAAGATATTTGCCGTAGTTCAGTGTATCGAGGCATTTGATATTGCCGTAATAATAACTAACATCCGGCACTTTTGTCCAGGAAATATAATCTGTTGCCCGCAAATGTAGCGTATCAAGCGGATATTGGATAGTATCATTTGCTTCCATTACCCAATTCATTTCGCTCGGAGTATTTGTTTCTCCGGTGATTACGGTGCCGTCTTTCAGGACGATTTCGAGGTCATAGTGCGTATTCGGTTTTACTAAATACGTTTTGTCCGGATAATAATATGATGAACTGTTCGGATCAATTTCGAGTTTCAGCAGGTCATCTCCAGTGCGAATATAGACTTCTGCATCGTGGATTGCTGATTTTGAGATATCGTATTTGTCAAATACCGGTTGCGAAGTAAATAGTTTGACATCTTCTATCGGTTGATTTACTATCAAATATGCTTCGACCATTGTTTGCGGGATATACTCCCGAAGCATGTCGTCCTCGCAGGACGATAGTGTGAACAAAGCAAGCAGGATATATATAATATTTTTCATTATTCGGCCCTTCCTAAAAATATATTTCATAAGAAATTGATGGGATTATCGGTAATAATTCTACGTCTTTGAGTTCTGCATCTTCACTTTGTGTATCGTAATATCGCATCAAGATGTCGCGGTGATTATATACGTTATAGATATCGAAGCAGAGACGGGATTTATGTCCCCAGCTTGTAAAGTTATATGCCGCACTCAGGTTAAGTTGGTGCGAAGCCGGCAAGCGCAAGCCGTAGCGTTGCGACGGGAAAACGTGTCCGGCACCGTAGTTCTGCCCCGGAAGCATACACTGGAAGCGTGATGTCGCGCCCGTATATGATTGTCCGCTTTGGAAAGTAAAGTTTGCAGATAAATCCCATTTGCTGTTTGGCGAATACTGGAGGACAATTTTTAGGTCGTGCGTGCGGTCATATTTCGGATGAAACTCGCGCCCGTCATTTATTTCCGCGAAAGTCGAATTGATTTTGCCGAATGCATAGCCGACCCAACCTGTAAATTTCCCGACAGTGCGCTGTGCAAATACCTCGAAACCGTAAGAATTTGCGTCGCCCACGATAAACACGTCCGAGACAGTCGAGCCTTCGATTGAAGTTTCATCAAGTTCGGTAACGTTATGAAGTCTCTTGTAATATACGTCAAATGTGAGATTAATGTCATCGAATATTTTTGTTTCGTATGATAAAATGTAATGAATTGCATCGCAGACATCAATCGTCGAGTCTGTCGGCAGCCAAGTGTCGAAAAACGAGAAATCCTGCATGGACGCAAGTCTGAGGTTCTGATGATAAATTCCCCACGAGAATTTAATTGCTCTGTCTTCGTCCAACTGGCAGCGAAGGGCTACTCTCGGGTCAAACAGCGTAACATCGCGCTGCTTCCAGTAATATGTACGCAAGCCTGCCTGTGCTGAAAACAAATTCCAAAATTGATAGTTCGCATGAGCGTAAGCCGCATAGTTCCAATCAGTTGCTTTAAGATTTACGGAACCTCCGCTCGAACCGCTCTGAGTCGAGTCCGTATTGCCGGTCATATTCTGCAAGAACTGAAAATTATACTTATTCACTTCCGCCCCAAAATCAAAAGTAAGGTTGTCGTTCGCGAACCACTCAATGTTATATTTTGCCGTATAATCTTCGATAATGTTGTCTATCAATCCCTTGTAACCGGAATTATCCATCGCTATATAATTTTCGTATTTGCTCCAATTTACTACCAAATCGCTAAACAGGTTGCTGCTCATTATGCTGTTCCAACGTATCGATGCAAGTTTATTCGACAAATCCATATCCATGTTCATACCTTTGGTATCCATGCCGAAATTATCTTTGCTGAGAAATCCGCTGACATACAGTTTATTACTTTTGCCGAGATCCTGCGTGATTTTCGCATTTATGTCATAAAAACCAAAGTCCGGCAATGGCGATTTCGGGTCTTCTTCCATTAATTTTTTTATTAACTCGAAGTAAGTCGTGCGAGCACTTACAAAAAACGAACCGTTGCCGAAAAGCGGTCCCTGCACAGCAGCACGCGAAGAAAGTATTCCCAATGCGGCATTGCCCTCGAATTTTTCGCGATTGCCGTCTTTTTGAGTCATATTTAAAACTGCAGACACTCTGCCGCCATATCTCGACGGAAAACCGCCCTTAATTAGTTCGACATCTTTGATTGCATCTGTATTGAAAGTCGAGATAAATCCAAAAATATGCGACGGATTATAGACTGTCGCACCGTCCAAAAGCACGAGGTTTTGATCCGGAGAACCGCCCCGGACGAATAGTCCACTGGAAATCTGGCTGCTCGTCAGCACACCCGGAAGCATTTGAATCGAACGGAAAACGTCGCTCTCGCCGCCGATACGAATTTCTTTAATTACGCTGACCGGCACATTAATCTTGCTGACCGAGATTTCGCGTTTTTCGGCTTCGCGATTTGCAGTTACAACTACTTCGCCGGTTGTTAAATTCGACGTTTGCAGCGGCACATCAAGTCTTAAGTCCTGCGATTGAGCAAGAGAGATGTCGGTATAATATTTTTCATAACCTACATACGACACTCGGACTTTATATTTGCCCGGCTTCAGATCTGTTATTGAATAAAATCCACTTTTGTTTGTACGAGCACCACGCTTTGTGCCCTCAATCGAAACGACTGCCCCGATAAGTACTTCTCCATTTGAACTATCGCGGACAAATCCGTTTATTCCGCCATTAACACCCAACGCAAGCCCACTTTGCGCGGCGAAAAGAAACAGCAGCATCACTTTAGCTGCTAAAA
>JAQUZU010000067.1:0-6983 GCA_028691175.1 Candidatus Kapaibacterium sp.
AAAAGTTTCCTCGGCAAGAGTGCTTCCGAGGCTCGCGCTGCTCTCGAAGGGGCGGACAGTACTAAAATCGAAATAATTATCAAACAAACCGCGACGGAATATCTGAAATCGCTTACTCTTACTCGACATGAATTTGCCGTAAAAAGTATTGGAACGCATTTTATAATTCCGCACTCGCGGACGCTTTATCTGAAATTGTTGCGCTTTTCGGGTACATCTCCGGACGAAATTCGCGAAGCAATTCGTTCATATTCGTGCAAAAAATTCGATACTTTGGTGATTGATCTGAAGGGAAATCAAGGCGGAGCACTGAATTCCGTAATCGAGATATGCAAAGATTTCACGTCGCTTGGCGATTCAATTCTCTTCACGAAGGCGAAGAACGCGGAGTATCGCTACGAATATGTAAATGACAGGGAAGGTGAATTTTCGAAAATTCCGCTTGTCGTGCTCGTTAATTCGGCATCCGCATCTGCTTCCGAGATTTTTGCAGGCGTGGTGCAGGATTTAGACCGTGGGCAGGTTGCCGGCGAGAACACTACCGGCAAGGGACTTGTGCAGAAAAGTTGGAATTACACCGATACGTCTGCGTTTCGGCTTACCGTGGCGAAATATTATACGCCGAGCGGACGACTGATTCAAAAGCCTTATAACGTCGATACGAACGAAGTTATAGACCCGAGCCTCAAACTTAGTATGTCGCCGGAAGCATACGAGCAGTTGCGTCAGACGTTAATTGCTAACGGTGGCATGAAAAATGTCCCGATTTATCACACGCGGAGCGGACGACCCGTGATTGCTCTCGGAGGAATTCGTCCGGACGTTTCGGTTGCTTCGGACAGCCTGACTCTTTTGACGGAAACGCTGAAATCTCGCGGGTTGAATCTTGAGTTTGCTCTGGATTATATCGCGGCAAACCCGACTGTATCGGGCACGGCTACCCACTGGGCGACTACATTCAGCCTCTCGGATGCGGTAATAGCGGAATTTACTGCGTTTTGCATTGCCCGGAACTGTTGGAATCAGGGAATGTATGACCGCGATAAAGCGATTATCGCGGCAAATCTGAAGGCAACTATCGGCTATCTTCTCTATGGAAATAGTGCGTATTATGCGGTTCTCGCTCTTTCGGATCCGCAAGTTCGGGCATGTCTCAGATAATCGAAACAAAAAAAAATCACATTGTCCCGGCAGAATAGAAATTTATCTGTTGTATTGGGCGAAACACGCGAAACAGCGCATTAATACGCGAAGGTAACATTTTCGCCGGTCATTCGTCTATATAAACAGATGTAAATAATGGAGAATTAACATGAAAAAACTAAATTGTTTTATAATTGCGGGTTTGCTGACGACGCAGGCCGGCTTTGCGAAAATTACTTTGCAAGAGTCGAAACCACTTGCGGGAAAAGAAATAACGGTTTCCTGTTCGGAGTCTCTCTCGAGAGCTCCGCTGACGGTTTATGTGTATAACTCGAAGACCGCCGTTCCGCAGATATTGGAACAAATTGCGAATATTGGATCGACGAAAATCACCCTTCCGGAGGATGCAGAATATGCAGTGGTGAAGAATTTCCTTCCGAACGGCACGACCGAGAGCCTCGGAATTACTCTCTATACGAATTCGGGCAATCCGGTGCGAAACACGCTTTACTATCAGTCACTATATGATGTGGGCGGGCTTGAAGGTGCGGGCGATGTCGTTCCCGATAACGCACTTGCACTGCAGGATATTCAGACCGAACTCGCGAATTATCCCGATAACCGCCTTGCAAAAATGACGCTTTATGCGGTTCAGTATGACCAAAAGCAAGCCGACAAGACTGCGATAATAAAGGAAATAGAAAAATTTTCACACGATAAAAACGACTGGAACGAAGCGGAAATCAATGCCTTGGTCAAACTATATTCTTCGCTCGAATACGACACGCAGGCGGACAGTCTGACGAAATTTATTTCGCAGAAATATCCGTCCGGAAGTCTTGCGGAGCAGACTTTCCTCGAGACTTTGAATCGCAAAGAGGGGGATGAATATATAAGTTTGAGTGAGATTTTCCTGCGCCAGTTCCCGAATTCAAACAATAAATCCGTGATCAACGAGCGTTCGGTGCAATACTATGTCTCAAAGGGCGAATACGCCAAAGCCGAAAATCTCCTGCGTAATCAGGACTTTATGCCGCCGACTCAGGCGCTCTATCTTGCGTTTATCTATCTTGAAAAACAGAAATCCCGCGAAAAAGCCGAAAATCTCCTTGCTGAAGTGGCGGCAACTCTGCGCTCGCAAATAGGAAAATCAAACGATAAAACTATCTCGAATTACGAATGGGATATGCAGGTGAAATCTCACCTTGCGGAGACGTACCGCGCTACCGGAGAATTCTATATGCAACTGAAAGAAAAGGACTTAGCACTATCGAACTTGATGAAGGCGAAAGAGACTTTCAGCGTAGTTCCGGCGAAATTATACGAAAACCTGACAATTGCGAACTATATTTTCCGTAATGATTCGCTTGCGTTCCTCGCAAGTGAGGAAGCAATTTTGCATTCGGTTATCAGTACGAAAGTATTGGACATAAACTCGAAATTATTCTCAAAACAGGATATTTCCCAACCTTATAACATATATATCGAAAATTTAAAGGCAAAAGCCGCAGAACTTCGCCAAGCAGAGATTCGAAACAAACTTGTCCGCCGCGATATCAAACTACCGATTTTGCCGAACGCGGACGGCTTGCAAATCGATCTCGGAATATTCAAAGGCGACATCATTGTGATTGACATGTTCGCCTCGTGGTGCCAGCCGTGCGAGAGCGGGCTTGCTTCTTTGGTAGCAATGTCGAAAGTGCAAAACATCGGTAAAACTCAACTTCTCGGAGTCAGCTGCCGCGAAAACGGAACTGTCGATAAAACGCAATATCAATCCGAAGATTTCGGTGCCGTGAAAATCTTTTTCGACGAGGACAATGCTTTCGCAAAATCGCTCGGCATTCAGGGACTTCCGACACGACTTTTCTTTGACCGCGCCGGCAACCTGCGATACATTATGAAGGGAGCAATCGGAAAAGATGAAGATATTCGCGAAACACAGGACGTAATCAGCGTTTTAAATAACGGATAACATAGAACAGGTAGCCGCTATATTCGCCTGCTACAGATGAACCTCCCGGGACGTATGTAGCAGGTGTTGCGATATATTGTGCCGGACGTGTTGGGGGTTATGATGAGGACTATTCTATAAATAATTATAAATTAATGGCTTATGTCTATCTGCCGAAAAGTTCCCAATAAAATGTAAAAATATCTTTGTTTATATAAAAAAAAGTGTTATTTTGCATAGACCAATTCTACCATAGAATTGTAATAATTGAGAAATAAAATTTCTATATAACAGAAACAACACAAACAAAACAAAACAAAGGTAAAATGTAATGAAGACTTACGAAACAAAAAACATCAGGAATTTAGCTTTATTAGGGCACGCAGGCTCCGGCAAAACAACTTTGGCAGAAACTATGCTTTTCTTGGGTGGCGCGATCAGCCGTCGCGGATCAGTTGAAGAGAAGAATACCGTATCTGACTATAACGAGTTTGAGCAGGAGCGTGGATGTTCGATTTATTCAAGTCCGATGTTTACTGAATGGAAAGACAACAAATTTAATATTATAGATACTCCGGGTTACGATGATTATATCGGCGAAATGGTTGCTGCAGTGCATGTAGCAGATATGGGAGTAATTGCAGTCAGTGCAAATTCAGGCATCGAAGTTGGTACAGAAAACGGCTGGGCTCAGTGCGAAAAGCAGAATAAACCTACAATGTTCATTTTGAACAAAGTCGATAGCGACCAGGCAAATATCGAAAACTGCATCGCAGATTTGAAAGATCGCTTTGGTTCGGCAGTTGCATTTGTGCAGTATCCGGAAAATACCGGCGCCGGCTTCAATAAAATCGTAGATATTTTCAAAGGTAAAACTTATGAGTTTGCAAATGGCGACTATAAGGAAACCGAAATCTCCGATAAAGCGAAATTCGAAAAATATAACGGCGAACTCATGGAAGCAATCGCCGAGAGTGACGAAGAACTTCTGAATAAATATTTCGAGGAGAATACGCTTACGCACGACGAAATGCTGCAGGGCTTCCTGCGCGCGTTTGTAAATCGCCAGATTTTCCCGGTTCTCGTATGCTCTGCAAAAAATAATGTGGGTGTTACCTCATTCATGCAATTCTTGATCAGCTATTGTCCGGATCCGTCGCAGATTATCCCGACCAAGACTACTGAAGGCAAAGAAGTGATCGCAGATTCCAAGAGTCAGGTTGCACTGTATATGTATAAATTTACTTCAGACGCAAAACTCGGCGAAATGAACTTCTACCGCGTAATGAGCGGAACGATGAAGGGCGGACTTGACTTGGTCAATGATGCAAAAAATGCAAACGAGCGCTTCAGCCAGCTCTATGTTGTTAATGGAAAGAAACGCGTCGAAGTAGAGAGTCTGTGTGCCGGCGATCTCGGTGCTGCCGTTAAACTGAAAACTGCACAAATTTCGCATACTTTGCACGAAAAAGGCTATAACGTAGCATTTTCACCGATTCAGTACCCGAATTCAAAGGTAAGAATCGCAATTGTTCCGAAGGTAAAAGGTGAGGAAGAGAAAGTCGGAATGGCTCTGAACGCTATCCGCACAGAAGATCCGACACTCGGAATCCAGCATTCACAGGAATTGCGCCAGACGATTATTACGTCGCAGGGCGATTTACACCTTGCCGCTATCAAATGGAAACTTGCTAACAAATATAAAGTAGAAGTTGAATTTATCGATCCGAAAGTGCCGTACAGAGAGACAATTCAGAAACAGGTTCGCGGCAGCTATCGTCATAAAAAACAGTCGGGCGGCAGTGGTCAGTTCGCAGAAGTTCACATGCTTATTGAGCCTTATTTTGAAAATGCTCCTGCTCCGAGCGGAATTACAGTTCGCGGTAAGGAACTCATCGACCTTGAATGGGGCGGCAAACTTGAATACATGAACTGTATCGTCGGCGGCGTTATTGACGCACGCTTTATGCCGGCAATCTTAAAGGGCGTAATGGACAAAATGCAGGTAGGACCGCTTACTGGTTCGTATGTTCGCGATATCCGCGTTGCAATTTACGACGGTAAAATGCACCCGGTTGATTCAAACGAAGCTGCATTCAAGACTGCGGCCTTGAACGTATTTAAAGACAACTTTACTCAGGCAAGCCCGAAATTGCTCGAGCCGATTTATAACGTAGAAATCCGCGTGCCGGAAGACTGTGTCGGCGACGTAATGAGCGATTTGCCGAGCCGTCGCGGTGTGATTCTTGGTATCGATTCCGAGGGACGTTATCAGATCATCAAAGCAAGAATGCCACTGGCCGAACTTGATAAATATGCTACAGGTCTGCGTGCAATGACCGCAGGACGTGCAACTTATACTTCTGAATATGCGGAATACCAGTCTGTACCGCCAAATGTTCAGCAAGAACTTATCGATGCTTACAAGAAATCACAAGCAGAAGAAGAATAGTAGTATTTTTATGTTATGACATGGCGAACCTATGGTTCGCCTTTGTCGTAATTTTTTATGAGGAAGTATGAAAGAAGTAAATAATGAGAATATGCCGGGGTTTGAACCTACGGCAGACGGCATAAAAGATATCTGCAATTATGCTCTCGAAGATAGCGATTTAGATGCTATGTTGCCGGTTTTCCTCGGCGATGTAAGCAAAAACGATTTCGGACGCGTTGCTATAGTGGCCGGTTCCGCACGTTACCCGGGGGCGGCGGCACTATGTGCGAACGCGGCAGTTCGTGCCGGTGCGGGTGTGGTTTATCTGTATTCTACCGCGTTTCACGCATCGTTGTTGCCGGAAATAATTCAGGTGCAATTGCCCGCAACCGATGACGGAGGTATTGCAGATGAGCATTTTGATCAAATTTTGGAAAGTCTCTCGCAGAAAACCGCAATCGCAATTGGTCCGGGCTTGGGAACAAATGCAGGAACAATGCGAATGTGCGATCGTTTGATTAATGGTACAGAAATCGAAGAATGGAACAGCGACTACCAAAAATTCAAGTCACGTCCGCTGATTGTTGATGCAGATGCTTTGCGGGTAATAACGAACGACCGATACTACAGTGACCGCAAAATAGTGTTAACTCCGCATATTAATGAATTTTCGCGTATGACCGGCATTCATCAGGACTATATCGATTATACGCATGCAGATAAATTTGCAAAGAAGACCGGAACTGTAGTTCACCTGAAGGGCAAACCGTCTATTACTACCGATGGCGACCGTCGTATCTGGAATAATCGCGGCAATAGTGGGCTTTCCACCGGCGGTTCCGGCGACGTACTGACCGGCATTGCTTTGACTTATCTCGGTTTGGGAATCGAGCATTTCGAGGCGGCTGCACTCGCATCTTTTGCTCATACGAAAACTGCCGAACTCTACGCGGCTAAATATAAACGTACTCTGGCGTTCTCGCCGTCAGATATAATCGAATATTTGCGATATATTTAGTGTGATTATGAATTTGCATGAGATTTTTGAGAAAAGGCAGAGCAACAGAAAATACAGCGATCGCCCGGTTAAAAAGGAGGAGCTGCGATTATGCCTTGAGGCGGCACGTCTTGCACCATCTGCATTGAATGCACAGGCATGGAAATTCATCGTTATCGACGAACCGGAACTTAAAAAGAATATTGCCGAACTAGCACACAGCCTCGGAATGAATAAATTTGCCGTTCAAGCACCTGTGATTATTGCGTGCGTAATAGAAAAACCGCGCATTACGTCGTATCTTGGCGAAATAATTCAGGACAAAGACTACCGTATGCTTGATTTAGGCATTGCAATTGAAAATATCTGCCTGCAGGCGACCGAACTCGGACTCGGCACCTGCATTATGGGTTGGTTTAACGAGACAAAGGCGAAGGCATTGCTGGGAGTTCCGC
>JAQUZU010000067.1:7083-9104 GCA_028691175.1 Candidatus Kapaibacterium sp.
GGATTTTTCAGGGTGTTACGCCGTTATATCCGCACCTGGCAACGCAAGCAGGAGGCACAGATTGATGCTTCCGGTAAGCCGAAATTTTCGCGTAAGCGGATTGCAATTTTCTTCATTGTGCTCGCACTGTTTCAATTTGTGGGTATTCGTGGCAAGATTACCACTCGCCGACCGCTAAGATGGGCAGAGGCTTTTATTTCGACTAATCCTTTTTTGAATTATGCCGGACTTAATCCGCTTTTCACGCTGGGAAGTTCCGCACTCTCGAAGACTAAAAATAATCCGATCGATATTGTTGTATATGACCCGGACAAAGCGATCGCGAATGTCCGCAAATATTTCGGTATTTCCGGTAACGATTTTGCTTCGCCGATTGCTCGGCTGTGCACTTTTGATTCGACCTCGAAGTATAATGTTGTGGTCGTTTTGATGGAGAGCATGACGAATGCGTATCTCGGCAGGAGCGGACTATATAAGCCTAGCCTGACACCGTATATTGACAGCCTGATCGGACAATCTCTTTATTTCCCCAATATTTACTTGGACGGAATCCATACTTGCAACGGCGTTTTCTCTGTATTTACAAGTATGCTTTCGCCATGCTCGGAACTGAATGCGTATGCGAATATGGATAACCTGATGACGTTCGGCGGTATCGGAACCGTCCTGAACGATAATGGCTACAGCACATTTTTCGGCGTACCTCACGATGCGAATTTCGATAATATGGGCGGACTGCTCTCGATGAACGGCTTCGAAAAGATTTTCTCATCGAAAGAATTCGGAAACAAAGAGTTCGTCAACGCGTGGGGCACGAGCGACCATTTCCTTTTCTCTAACTGCTTTGCGGATATCAAAAAAATGGGCCGAAGCGGCAAACCGTTCCTCGCCGCCATGATGACAATCAGCAATCACGGACCTTATGTTATTCCGGATAATCTGCCGAAGTCTTTCGCTCCGCATAATACGGATAAGGAACTTCGTGCAGTCGAATATGCCGATTGGTCGCTTCGCTTCTTGATTGATAATCTGCGGAATGAACCGTGGTTTGATAATACAATATTCGTTTTTGTCGCCGATCACGGCCTGAATATTGGTGCAAATTACGAGGTTAACTATAATTACAAGTCTGTTCCACTGTTCTTCTATGCTCCGAAAATCATCAAGCCGGGCAGAAATGAGGCGTTGGGATGCCAGGCGGATTTGTTCCCGACATTGATGGAATTTCTTGGTATAAACTATGTGAATAACACGATGGGAATAAATCTTCTACGCGAAAAACGCCGGTTTGTGCCGCATGCTCGCCATTCGACTGTACTTGCTACGAGCGATAGTTTTATGCTTATCCGCCGCGAAGACGGCACGAAACTGCTATATAAATATCGCAACGGGCAGGATTTTCCGACACATTTCGATATGAAAGATTACTCGCGCGAGCGTCCCGAACTTGCAAAGGCGATGGAGGAATATGTCCTCTCGAATATTCAGACTTCGATAACGCAGGTTAAAACAAAGAAAGCAAAATATATAAAAAAATAGAAGAGAATTTTTCAAATTATTGCAATATCTAGCAGACTTAATCGTATTAGACATAATAAAATTAATGTAAATTGGTAGAAACAACATGATTTTAGACTATATTCCATTATTTTTAACCGTGATTGCCGGATTTGGCTTGGGTGTGATATTCAAACTTTTGGCAGAATATCTCGGCGAAAGACGCGGCACAGCGGTAAAAAGTTCGACTTATGAGAGCGGTATGATCCCGTTCGGAACTGCTCGCGAACGCTATTCCGTAAAATTTTATATGGTGGCAGTAAGTTTCATTATTTTTGACATTGAAGTTGTGTTCTTATATCCGTGGGCAGTAAAATTCCGCGAATTGGGGACTCCGGGAATTGCCGCAATGGCAGTATTTTTTATTATCCTATTGCTCGGCTATTTGTATGAAATCAGAAAGGGAGGCTTCGAATGGGAATAATTGAGACAGTACAAAAAGAAGGCTTCTTGACCACATCGGT
>JAQUZU010000068.1 GCA_028691175.1 Candidatus Kapaibacterium sp.
GGTGTTGTCTGAAATTGTTTCTAAGCCCGAGCCGAGAGTTTCCTCGTTTGGTTTATGCACGATCATGTATTGTAATTGCAAATCCACATCTTTATATAAATTCCACTCCAAATCGAACCGCCCGAATACACCCTTCATATACAGCGGCTTAATTTGTGCACTCGAGTTCGCAAAAGTATTCAGCAGATAGCATGCCGAATCATACGAATCAGTACTGAAGACTGCTACGCTCCCGCCGACCGTAAGTCCCTTAAACAGCTTCCGTTGCTGTTCGTAGAGCAAAAGCCCGCCCGTCTCCGCAGAACGACTCACATCGCATCGCAAATGATGGCTTCCGCCCTCTTTGGGGTTGAAATCGCAGTCAATCCGCAATTTATACACGCCCGAACTCCCGTCGTTTTTGTTCTCATATTCCAGCCTCGCCCCCAGTTCTGTACTTTCATTCAGAGTGATAAACGCCCTCGCCTCGAGGTCTAAGCCCTTCACGGGAAAATCAACCGAATACGTGCTCCGAAGTGTCTCGAAATAATCCGCCATAAACTCGAGCGTCCATAGTGAATCCATCTGCCGTGCAACCGCGAACCCTGCCCCGACCTCATTGTTCAGATAAGTGTTTTCGAAAATATTTGTCCCGAATGGTGCCCGATAATCGTCCGAAAAGTACCTGAAATTTGCACTGAATACAGACTTCGGCACATAGTATTTCGCCAATACCTGCCCGGCAAACTCGCCCCCGGACTCCGCAATTTCTCCGCCTATACACAGGCTGTCCGCCCAATACTGCATCGCAACCGACTGGAATACGGCACTCTTTCCGCGAATCATATAAGCCGATTCAGACATAACATCGCGATCATACCGCATCGAAAACGCCGAGTACATCGCCGAAAAATTCCGTGTCGTTGCCTGCAAAAGCCCGCCCAACGCAGTTTCGCCCAGCACATTTTTTTTCGCAATCTCGCTCTCTGTTCGGAACAGATTCGACGTATATAGCGACGTAACTTTTCCGCTGTCATTCATAGTTGCCGCACGCTCCGCGCTCGAACCGAACGCCATATACGAGAGATACAACCCTTTCGAAAGTGCTACGCCTCCGCTCACCGCCGCACCGCGAAATGTCTTCGCGTTATAAGCCGATAAATCCGGCGAAATCTTGTTGTCGATTTCCGCATCCGAAGTAAGCAGCGCAGAATATTTGGAGGTGCAAAACGAATTGCCCAACGCAAGCCCAAAACCCGAATTAATCTTGAAATTGCCGATTATCACTCCGTGCGAGCCGAAATTCGCCGTCGCATAGCCTGCAAAATTGTCGACATAACTCGTCTCGCCTACATCTTTGTCGCTCGCGAACCCCAGCCCGTATCCGCCAATGCTCATGCGAAGTTTGTTGTTCAGCCCGAAGTTGTCGCCTTGATATTTTCCGTTCTCAAGTCCCCTCGTTTTCTGTAGCGGTCGGTCTGCAATCGCCCGAAACTTCACATAATTCTTCGCTTCGGTTCGCCCTTTTGTCCCGAATGCAATCTCCGCACATGTCCGCAAAATCGCCGCCTGTATATCGGAAAGTCCGGCCTCGCGGATAAGTTCGTCCGTCCCGATACTTGGTCTGTTTCGCAGTAACTTCTTGATTTCACGTGCCTTAACCAAATTAATGGTCGGCAATTGGGCAATCTCCGCGACTTCTGCTGTCAGGAGCGGAATTTTCTTGTTTGCCAGTGCGTCTATAAGTTCCAGCGTGCTTTCAATTTCGCTTATCTCGGTCTCGTTCTCTAAGAAATATTGCTCAATCTTTTGCCGATCATTTTCCTGCGACTGCGCGGTTATGCATAAAAAGCACAACATTAATATATATAGTCCTGCCTTCATAGATTCGCTCTCAACTGAATATATGACGAGAGTGCGAGCATCTCGGTTTTTTCGGCATTAACTGCAAAAGCGAACGTCTCGTTTAGTTTGATATATGCGCCCGCTTCAAGCGTGTTTGGCTCTGTCATAACTGCAATTCTGAAGGCGATATTGTCGTTGATTATTGCTTTTGCGGCAACATAGAATTGTGAGGTTTCGTCCGGCAGGTAATTCGCCCCGACGTCAAAGGCGAATCTCTCCCACGCTCTCGTGCCGATTCCGGCACTTAATCTCTGCAATTTCGTGTGCTTATTGTCGTATTGATTTGCAAAATGTGAACTGATTCCTATCGTATATATTTCCGAAATCGCCACAGACGTTCCAAGCGAAAGCGAATACGCCGCATAGTGATTCGCGTTCTTTATTCTAAAATTCGAGAACTCCGCACCTGCTCCGAGCGCCCAATTCTCCGTTATTCTGCCCGCAACTTTCGCAATATACGAATACTCGCTGAATATATCGCTAAATACTCCACACAGGCCGCCCTCCGCAAAGACACCGCCGGGCATCTCTCCGCCTGCTAAAATCGACATAGGCTGCAGTTCTGCAGTCTGAAATTTATACGGGAAAATCTCCGCGAGAACCCGGTATCCGTCATTTATAGCAATATTCGCAGGATTGCCTCTGCCCACAACAAAAAATTCCGTACACTCGGTCGCCGGATTAATCATTTGCATATATCGCGAAGCCTGCACAGCCGGAAGTTCGCCCCATGCAAGCAATATTGCCGGCACAAATGCTGTAATGAATTGTCCGAATACCCTGAATTGATTTTTCAAAATATTCCTTTGCTCAATCCGTCTATATTTTGTAAATTTGTATCTGCAAATATAAACAAAAAACTAAAAAAACAAAAGACATGAAAAAAATACTTATGATGGCACTTGCATTCGTAATGGGTGCATGGACATGCGTTGCACAGGAAATTTCTTGCGACGTAACCGTCAATATGGAGCAGGTCGGATTCGAAAACCGTAACTACGTCAGCAGTCTCGAAAGAGATGTCGAGAGTTACATCAACAACCAACGCTTCACAGATGAGGACTGGGAGGGCGACCCGATTAAAGTAGAAATGCAAATCGTACTTGCCGGTGGCACAAGAAATGTTTTTGCGGCACGAGTGCTTATAAATGCAGTACGCACGCTGGACGGTCCGGACGAAATCCCGAGCGTAAGCCCTACAATGCGAATTTATGACGATACATGGCAATTCGAATACAATAATGGCGCCAATCTGACCTATAATCCCATGCGCTACGACCGCTTTACAAGTTTCATAGACTACTATATGCTGATGATTATCGGCTTAGATGCAGACACTTATGCGGCAAGTGGTGGCACTGCCATTTTCTCTAAAGCACGCAATCTCGCTGTACAAGCCGGTGCTGCAGGTGCTGCAGGCTTCGAAACAAACAAACAGCCGTCGGAATTTAACAAGTACAACTTTGCAAACGAAGTAACCGACATGCGCCTCGAAGAAGTGCGCCGCCTGATTTTCGCGTATTACGTGAATGGTATGGACATAATCGGCTTCGACCGTGCAAAAGGCATCGCGGAAATTAAAAACATACTGCTGGATATGGCAGATTACAAACGCAATAGAATGGTGAATCACAGCCTCCTTTTACAAGTATTTTTCGAGGCTAAGTTTCAGGAAATTGCCGCTATGTTCAATGGTACCGACGACGAAGAGTTCTTCACGGAGTTGATGTTTCTCGACCCGTCGAACAGTTTGACTTATCAGCAAGCCCGCGAAGGAAAATTCATTCGTAATTAAGCAAACAACAAATAATATTTTATAACAATATTGGAGATCAATATGAAAAAGATTTTTTCTCTCTTATGCCTGATGGCGTTAGTGCTTACAAGTCTTAACACATCGGCAAGCTCACCGAAGAAAGTCTTACTCGAAGGTTTTACCAGTTCAAGTTGCAGTCCTTGCGCTCAAATGTTCCCGACCTGGGATGCAAATGTGGTACAAGCGCTTGATGTGCTTATTCCTATCAAATATCACACTTCCTGGCCTCTTCCGGAAGATCCGATGTACACGATATCTGCAGCCGTTAGCTCTACACGTACTTCTTATTACAGTATGACTGCCGTACCGGGCTACTGCAAAGCCGGTGCTGTTGTGGAAATGACTGAGGCAAATATTGAGAATTGGTATAATCCCGCATTAAATCACGATGAATTGTTGGCGGCTACTTCCCCGATTACTCTTGAAATTACTCAGGTAAATCAGGGACAGACCGTTAATGTAAGCGTAAAAGTATCTTCGGACAACGAACTCGCCGGACAAATGCTGCGCGTTGCCTTGGTTGAACCTGTCGTATATTACGAAGGTGCTAACGGCATTACCGAACACGAATGGGTTGTTCGCACAATGCTCCCGAATGCTCAAGGCTCTGTTTTAACACTTGCAGCCGGCGCTTCTACTACAGTAGAATTGTCTACAACTCTCGCCGCAGCTCTTGCTTCGAAGAATCTCTATGTAGTCGCATTTGTTCAAGATGACGCCTCTAAAGATGTTATGCAGGCAGCAACCAACATCGACAGCCGCCAAGCTATTGCAAAAGTAACTACAGTTCAATCTCAAGCCGACGGTATTCCGCGTAACGGTTTCAGAACAAAAGTTGCAACAGTAAAGAACGATGGTAATTTCACTGAAACATTTGCTTTAACCGCAACACAATTAAACGATGACGTTGATTGCACAGTTTCGCTCGACAAAACTTCGGTTACACTCGAACCGGGTGCTTCTGAAGACATTACTCTCAATGTAAATGCCGGTGCAAATGCCTTCTATACCAGCATTTATGTAGTCGCAACTCCGCAATCGAACGAGCGTTTCGCAGTAGCGGACGCCGTTACATTCGACTTCCTGACTAACGACGCAAAATATGCAGTTTATTACGGCTATGGCAATACAACTTCTTTTGCTTATGAAATGATGAAAGCAGATGAGCGTTATAACAAAGATCTCGTTTATATTCCGCAATACTCGGACATCTTTACCCGATTTAATCCGACTCAGTTTGACCTCGCAATCATCGGTTTCAACGCAAATAACTACTCTTCATTTATAAGTGGTATCGGCTCTAGGGCTGTTGTTGCAGCCGAGGATATGCTCGATGCAGGTAAACGCGTACTCTTTACTGCAGAGTTCGGAATGTCTCTTTTCAACAGAACAGATATTTCTGTTGCAGCAGCAATCAAAAACTTTGCTCGCGAACGCATTAACACAAGTGGTGCGACTGCTCTTGCACGCTATACAGCAGATGCTAACGGAAATGTAACAGCAATCAAAACATTTACACTTAACGGCTTCTCTTCCGATCCGATTGGTAGCAGTATTAACTCAATTACCTGCAACCAGTACAGCCAGGCATATCCGTACTTTAATTTAATTAATGAAGCATTAGAAACCGAGACTAACGAACTCGGCAACATTACTCCGTTCTGCTATTACGACGGCGACCAAACTAAAATCGCAGGCGTTAAAGGCGAATACGCTGCAGGCAGATTAGTTTATACTTCATTCGGATTTGATGCGATTTCTAACACAACTACCCGCAACACCGTAATCGACAACATCATTACCTGGCTCTTAAGCGACGTATCGGATCTCCCGACAATCCAGGTTTCAAACGATTATATCGACTTCGGCGAAGTACTTATCGGCGAAACAGCTGCTCAAGAAATTACAATCACAAACAATGGTTCGCAGCCACTCGTCATCGACAGAATGGAATACGACGGTGCAGATGAATTTACTATGTCTCTGCCGGAGAACATTTCCTTGGGCTTAGGCGATTCATACACTCTGACTATCGGCTATACTCCGACAAACACAAAAGATTCTTACGGTACCCTGACAATTTACTCTAACGCAACCTTAGCACCGGAATTCTATATTTCATTCGAAGGTATTGGCGTATCCGAACAAGAAATGCCGACTGCAGTTCTCTCTGAAAATGCACTTGATTTCGGCGAAATCGAAGTAATGGAAACCAAAGAATTGACTATCAAATTATCAAATACCGGTAACGGTCCGCTTACAGTTCAAAGTATCACATTCTCTATGAATAATCCGGCTGTATTCGAAGTTACTCAGGGCGGAGACGCTCCTTATACATTAGAAGCAGGCGACAGCGAAGATCTTGTAGTTCTCTTCCAACCGTTTGCAGCAGTTCAATACACCGGCGTTCTTGATATTCAAACCAACGATCCGAAAAACCAGATTATGCAAGTCAACCTGACAGGTCTCGGCAAAGAAGATCCGGGCGAAGATGGCGTTAAAGAAGTATCCGCTCAAAATGGCAACTTCACTATGCGCGTGCTTCCTAATCCGGTATCGGCACAGGGCTCGATTGAATTTTCAGCACTTAATAACCCGATGAACGTAGAACTTTCCGTAATGGACGCTGCAGGCAGAATAGTTAATTCTATCTATTCCGCAAACGCAATTCTCGGAAATGTCAGCATTCCGCTGAACGTAAATAACTACGCTAACGGTTTTTACACAATTATCGGAACAATTAACGGCGAACAAGTCAATTTACCTTTGATTATCCGCAAATAATTTTTTCTGTAATTCGTCTATAGAGGTAAGTCGGAGTTTTTCCGGCTTATCTCTTTTTTTATGAAAAAAAGTAAAACATGCACCGACGCAAAAATGTTATAAAGTGTTTGCAACGGTAGAATAATTAGGAGCACGGCATGAACAATATAAAGAATATACTCGGAGTAATCGTCTCCGTTATCATCGCAATAATAGCCATTCGCTTGATATTTTGGGTATTTAGTGTTGTATTCAGTTTGGTTTGGATGATTGTAACGTTAGTTCTCGTCTGCGGACTTGCCGCGATAATTTACGCGTTCATTAAGCGCACATTTAGAAAATAATGGAACCACCACATGAAGAAATTTCTGTTTCTATTGCTTATAATTTCGGTGTTTGGTAGCGATTTTGCGTTTGCAAAAGCCGACTCGGTTACAATCAACCTCGTGCGATATTTCAGTCGGGATATTTTCGGCAATAACGGCACCGCTTATCTCAAGCCAATGGTCGAAGGAATAAACGCAACCTCTAATTCAAGTTTCTTTAGCACGGCTTATGTCCCCAAAAAAGTAAAAAAGCCATACTTTAAATTTGGTCTGCACGGCATGATTGGAGTCGTCCCGAGCGATATGAAGACCTACACACCAAATATTCCTACCGAACAGTTCAGTTTGTCCGAACTCAATAAGTACATGACTTTCGAATGGGTTAACGGATCTCCACAGATTACCGCGATTCCCGATACTGCAGCATTGGCATACTACGCACTTAAGACAATTCTTTATGACGCAGTGCAAGCGGGCGACATTACCGTTCCGACCACCTCTGCAACCGTACTCGGCTCAGAAAACAAAAATCTCTACATCTCAAACGAGGTACTGAGAGAGACAATGAAGAAAAGTCCGGCTTATGCCTTTCTACCGCAGAATTTTCGCGACACGTTAGACAAATACATCGGGCAATTTCCGGAAAGTTTTTCACTCCCGAAGGGTGCGAACATGAACGTATTTGGTGCAGGAATTCCGCAATTGGAAATCGGCTCACTATATGGCACAGAAGCCCTGATCCGCTTCTTTCCACCGGTGGACATGGGCGAAAATATCGGCGACTTCGCATTTTGGGGGTTCGGACTGAAGCATAGTATTTCGCAATATTTCACAACATATAAACCTGGATACGACACCGCGACATCTTATGAAAGTCGTCAGGAACTCGAGGATACTCCGTTCGACCTTTCTATTCAGGCTGTATACCAAGGCACATCGCTTAAAAATAAAATCGGCGTAACCGAGGCAGACCTCGACGCAAACGCCACATTTTGGGATTTCAACCTGCAATTCTCGAAACGAATCAAAAATTGGATAAATATTTACACCGGAATATCATACGAGCACGTCTCGATAAATGCGGACTATACCTACGCAATCCCGTGGGAAATGCAAATACAACTCGGAATGGTTACCAAAAAATTAGATGCGCAAGGCAATCCGCTGATCGACCCGGCAACCGGCTGGCCAATCTACGAAACTAACGAGGAATATCCCGGCGACACTCAGCCGCAAACTTCGAAAATTAAAATTAAAGACACTAATTGGAAGTGGATTTTCGGTCTCTCAAAAGATATCGGAAGGTTTACTATTTTTGCAGACTACAATTTTTCAACATTCGGAATTTTTTCCGGTGGAATAAGCTATAGATTTTAGTAATTACAAATTCTGGAATATAATCATGACACAAATAATTGACGGCAAAATTGTAGCCGCAAATCTAAAAGAAGAAATAAAGCAAAAAACTGAAGTTCTGTTTAAAACCAAAGGCATAAAGCCGGGATTGGCACTTTTGCTTGTCGGCGATGACCCGGCTTCAAAAGTATATGTAGCCTCTAAGGACAAAGCATGCGCGGCACTTGGTTTTAATTCAATCATTATGCGTTTGCCGGATACTGCAAGCGAAGCGGAATGCCTAAAAATAATTAACGACTGGAATAATGACAGTAACGTACACGGCATTTTAATACAACTACCGCTTCCAAAGCAAATTGACGAGCAAAAAATCATCAAAGCAATCAGCCCGTCGAAGGACGTAGACGGCTTCCATCCGGAAAGCGTCGGACGCTTGGTTATCGGTCTGCCCTGCTTTTTGCCATGCACTCCGCACGGAATTATCGAATTAATTAAACGCTACAACATCGAAACGAAGGGCAAACATGTTGTAGTTGTCGGGCGTAGTAATATCGTCGGAAAGCCGATCTCAAACCTGATGTATCAAAAGCAACCATACGCCAATGCAATCGTTACAATCTGCCATACCGGTGCACCGGACATCTTTAAATTCACTCGTGAAGCTGATATTTTAATTGTAGCTGTCGGAGTTCCGGAGTTAATCAAAGCCGAACATGTAAAAGACGGAGTTGTAGTTTTCGATGTCGGAATCAATCGTGTTGCCGATCCGAACTCGCCCAAAGGCTCGCGCCTCTGCGGAGACGTAGATTATGCTTCAGTTTTACCAAAGGCAAGCGCAATCACACCTGTTCCCGGCGGAGTCGGTCCGATGACAATTGCCATGCTGATGTATAACACATATTTATCCGCTTCCGGGGAGACACAGTATTAATGAGAGACGAACAAGC
>JAQUZU010000069.1 GCA_028691175.1 Candidatus Kapaibacterium sp.
GAAACCGCATAGCCGCGAAGAGTATCATGCTTGGTTACCGAGCACGGCTGAAGATACGAGCGATAAACTGCTTCGTAATATCCGGTATCGAGCGGAGTAAAATCGAAATATTGATATTTCACCGCCTCGCCGAGTTTAAAATCGGATTCGAGCGGACAAGCAAATGCATCGCGCCCACTGACAAACTTGCAGCTGTCGATATATTCGTTCGGATATGTCGCCGTCCAAGCAATCGAATCACGATGTGCAGTATTGCAATAAACCGTATCGAAATCAATCAAACTCTTCGCTGCTTCCGCTGTCGAGCCGGAAGCAAAGCCGCTCAAATGCACGGAACGCTGCTCCGCGCCATTTATTACAATATTCAAATACGCTTCCTTGTAGCCGACTGAACGCGGGGCAAATTCGACGGTCAGCACAATGCTGTCGCAGGGATTTACGCTGACAATATCGCCCGCTTCCGGGGCAAACGAATAAAATTCGCTGACATATCCCTCCTGCGTTACATTGCACGTTATTTGAACAGTCTCGAACGAATTATTATATAAAGTTACTTGTCCGAATTGAACATCCGGATAGCAGGTACTGCGGAAAGCAATTTCGTCCGACGAGAAATCGCGGACCGAATTCGAAAGCTTATACACTCCGCCATTGCCGACCACCCAGCCCTCCGTCGGCGTAATAAACCAAATATCGTCTAGGTGCACCGCCGGGCTGATTCCGCAACTTCTTTTAGTCCAAGTATTTCCGGCATTTTCAGTATAATATACCGCACCATTATATCCGCATGCCCAGCCGACTTGCTCCGAAATCAAAAACGTTCCGTACATTTGCGTGCCGGTAGCATATCTGTTTATCGTCTGCCCGTTATTTGTCGCAAAATACATTCCGCCGCTATTTCCGCCGCCGCCACAAAAATCGCCCGAATACGGCACCAGGAACGACGAGCCGATGTTCGTAATTTCCTCCTGCCAGCGATTATTGTAATCCGCAGTTTCTGTATTGAAAAACAGCGACCAACTCTGACCGCCGTCCGTCGTTGTATATATTTTTCCGCTGCCTGCCGCATAGCCCAAGCCGTTTTCGCTATATATCATTGCATCAGTTAAACCTGAATTAGGATCATCGAGTTGAAACAGAGACCAACTCTGACCGCCATTTGTTGTTCTCCAGAAGTGCTGCCCGGTAAGATTGCAGCCGCCACCGATTGCCAGTCCGACATTTTCGCTTATGAAATAACAGCCCCATATTCCGCCTTCAACCATTTGCTGAGTCGAAATATCAGTCCAAGTTACACCGCCGTCGACAGTTTTAAAAATTCCCGGCACACCGGAAGTATATCCCACATAAGGATTTACGAAATGAACGCTTTCGAGATGATAATTCGTATTTATGGTTGTTCCGCTCCAGGTCGCTCCGCGATCGGTAGTCCGCAAAATCATTCCCTGATAGCCGCAGATCCAGCCATAATTCGGATTATCCGGCAGAAAGAATACGTCTAACCAGTAATTTTCATTATACGGTGGCGGAATATTATCAATTTTTTCCCAAACATTTGCTTTTAACGGCAAAACGCACAATAATAATGCAAAAATCGTCAGCCAAATATTTTTTCTGTACATAGTCGTCTCTGCAGAATTTAGAAAGATACATACGACTATTAAATTACGCAATTATTTCGAATATTACAAGGGAAAACGGCACAAACAGTTAATGAAACAATCTCGCTGCAGCAGAAATTTTGCGGCATATGTCAAAAAACATTATTTGCATTTTTTTGCCGTTTATCACAAGATTTTTCGCTATTTTTGTAAATTGATTAATTGCGAAAATTGTTGAACTTATAAATTAATATAGACTTATGGCTGAAAATACAAAGAATGACCAAGAGCTAAGACGCTTGGAAGAATTAGACCTTATCGAAAAAGCCGGAATTTGTGCTTATCCGTATAGCTTCGATAAAAATATCTCCGCGAAGGAACTGCTCGCAAGATTTACCGACGAAACAAAAGACGACCTCGCAGACGTTAAACTCGCCGGCAGAATCATGAGCATCCGTCGCATGGGCAAGGCTTCGTTCTGCAACATATTAGACGAAACCGGCAGAATACAACTTTACGTCCGCAAAGACGACTTACCGGAAGGCAAATACGACATCTTCAAATTGCTCGATATCGGCGATATTATCGGCATTGAGGGCTACGCATTCCGCACTAAAACCGGCGAAATTTCGGTTCACTGCCGCGATTTCGTGCTACTTTGCAAATCGCTAAAACCGCTCCCGATCGCAAAAGAAGAAGTAGATGAAAACGGCAACAAAAAAGTCTATGACGCTTTCGCAGACAAAGAACTCCGCTACCGCAAGCGCTATATCGATTTAATCGTTAATTCGGACATCCGCGACACATTCCGCAAACGTGCCGAAATCATTCGCAACATCCGCAATTATTTCGACACACAGGGCTGGATGGAAGTAGAAACCCCGACTTTGCAGCCACAATACGGCGGAGCATCTGCTCGCCCGTTCATCACGCACCACAACGCGTTAGATATCGATCTTTACATGCGAATTGCGCTGGAACTATACCTCAAACGCCTGATTGTAGGCGGATTCGAGGGAGTTTATGAAATCGGCAGAAACTTCCGTAACGAAGGCATGGACCGCAATCATAACCCGGAATTTACGATGATGGAAATCTATGTTGCATACAAAGATTACAACTGGATCATGAACATGATCGAAGAATTAATCTCGATGCTTGCAATGAAAGTAAATAATTCCGATAAAATCGTTATCGATGACAACACAATCAGCCTCGCCCGCCCGTTCAAGCGCGAGAAAATGTTTGATCTGTTCAAGAAATATACCGGCTATGACATGCAGGGAATGTCGATGGAAGAAGTGGTGAAAATCGCAAAAGAACTTGGAATTCAAATCGAGCCGGGCGCAAGTTATGCGAAAGTCTTAGACGAAATCTTCGGCGAAAAAGTCGAGCCGAACCTGATTCAGCCGACATTCGTAACAGACTATCCGGTTGAAATGTCGCCACTTGCAAAGATGCACCGCAGCGAAAAAGGCTTGGTTGAACGCTTTGAATTATTTATGAACGGCTCGGAAATCGCAAATGCTTTCAGCGAGTTGAACGATCCGCGCGACCAACGCAACCGCCTCGAAGAACAGGCTCGTTGCCGTGCAAACGGAGACGACGAAGCAATGGGCGTAGATGAAGACTTCCTGAATGCTCTCGAAATCGGCATGCCGCCGACTGCCGGCTTAGGAATGGGAATCGACCGCTTGGTAATGATGCTGACCGGCGAAAAATCAATCCGCGACGTGCTTCTCTTCCCGCTTATGCGACCGGAGAAATAATAATTTCATTTGTAGGGACGGAGTCTGAAAAATTTCGGGCTCCGCTTGCCTACGCTTTTCCTCCGGCGGAGCCCGAACAAGAAAATTGATTGTCAATACACTTTTTATCGACTCAAAAATGAATCCTTCCGAAAAATATGAGCAGAATTGATAGTTCCTTCTTGCGAGTTTAATGTCGCTCCGGTGCAATGCAGTAACATTGCCTCAAACAATAACGGCAAAGTTCAAGCGTCTGTTAGAATATATTTTTAATTACAAAGAAACGTAATGAAACGATTGACAAAACAAGAAATAATCAAAACAACTTTTCTAACTTTGTTGCAAAAAGAAACGGATCAATTGACAAAAGCAGTTTCTTGTCCTGATGGAGATTGGATAGTAAAAGGTTTTATTGATGTTGCTAAAAATATATACACAATCTCAGTCGACACAAAAGTGGTTTCTAAAATTTTGGAACTACTAATATTTCCCAATTTATGTACCTTTGCCACAAAGAATAAATTGAGAATAGTTCTAAGCAAAGAACAGAATTTTTATCCTGACCTGACTTTTATAGATGAAGCAGGAAATAAATATGCGGTTGATATAAAAACTACATATCGAAAAGATGAAAGAACAGTTAGTGGAATGACGTTAGGTGCTTTTACCGGATATTTTCGTGACAGAAAAAGTCTGAAAAATACCACTTTCCCTTATGGAGATTATGTCGGTCATTTTGTATTGGGAATAATTTACACACGTACTGACAAAACAATCGACGAAAGAAAAATCTTTCAAATGAAAGACCTGCAGAATATTCCGTCTGTTGTTACCGATTTCAAATTCTTTGCACAAGAAAAGTACAAAATTGCCATTGACCGTCCGGGAAGCGGAAACACAAAGAATATTGGTGGCGTAACAAATATTGATGATTTAATCAATGGAAACGGGACTTTTGCTCAATTAGGAGAAAATGTATTTAATGATTATTGGATGAACTACCTTACCAACGATATGGCTAAATCGGCAGAATTAAAAAAACCATATTACACAAATATTAAACAATACAAAACTTTTAAGAAAATAAAATAATGCAGCTGCAGCTTCTTGACATAAAACCAAGAGAAAAATTTCCTTCTACTCGTTATCAAGGAAGTAAAGCCAAATTTGTTGACTGGATCTGGCAGTGCATCAAAGATATTCCTTTTGTTACTGCGTTGGATGCGTTTGGTGGAACCGGCTGTGTTGGCTATAAGTTGAAGCAAGAGGGGAAACAAGTTGTTTACAATGATATTCTGTATTTTAATTCAATAATCGGAAAAGCTATCATCGAAAACAGCAACCATTATCTTGAAGAGTATGAAGTTGAAGTGTTGCTAAAAAAGAACAATGACATCTTATATCCGGATTTTATTGAAAAAACGTTCCATGATATTTATTTTACAGATGAGGAAAATAGATGGCTAGACGTTGTTTCGACCAATATTAAGAGGTTGAGTAATGAATATAAACAAGCAATAGCCTGGTTTGCGTTGTTTCAGTCTTGTATTATCAAACGTCCATATAACCTTTTTCATCGTAAAAATTTGTACATTCGCACGCAAGATGTTAAAAGAACTTTTGGAAATAAGGTAACTTGGGATACTACTTTTGAAACTCATTTTCGCAATTTTGTCAATGAAGCCAATCAAGCTGTTTTTGATAATGAAAAGTCAAATTTATCATTAAACGAAAATATTTTTGATATAAATAATTGCTTCGACTTGGTTTATATCGATACTCCTTACATTTCAGAAAAAGGTGTAGGAGTTGATTATGCCGATTTTTATCATTTTCTAGAAGGAATATGTGATTACGATAATTGGAAGGATAGAATTGATTACTCTTCAAGACATAAACGGATAAAGCGAACAAATTCCGAATGGTGTGACTCACAACAAATTACAAATTCATTTGAACGACTAATAAGACAATTCAAGGATAGTATCATTGTTATTTCTTATCGTTCCGATGGTATTCCTTCGATAGAAAGAATAAAAAAAATGTTGATTGAAAACGGAAAACAAGTACAAATATTTGAAAGCCGCGAAATAAAATACGTTTTGAGTAATAAACATTCTACGGAAATAATACTTGTAGGCAAATAACTACAATTATTTTCAAGGAAAAATTGAAGAACATTGAGAACTCTCTATTCTCTTCCGACTCTCAATACGACTACATCGATTTAACAAATTCCGAGCTGTATTTTCTGACGAACGGCAAGACTGCTCAAGTACAGTTAATCCCTTAATATGTCTGCTCTGCCGATTTTTTCACGCGGAACATAAATTCAATAATTTCATGCCGCTTTTCGTATGGCATTGAAAGATATAGCGTGTCAGATTTTTGATAGACTTTCGCATTATCAAACTCGGAAATATATTCCGATATATCCGGGAATACCACTTTGTAATATTCCTCGGCAGTTTTGTCCGGAAACTCCGCCACAAAACGTCCCGGCTTGATAACAATCTTTCGAAAGCCTGTCCCGAGAGCAGCCACGCGCAGCGTAACCACAAAAATCAACTCGCGCAGCTGACGCGGCATTTTTCCGAAACGATCTTCGATTTCGTCCGAAATTTTCTTAATTTCGTCGTTGCTTTGTGCATTATAAAATCGCTTATAGAACATAAAGCGATCCGGCTCGGACTCGATATAATCCGACGGAATCAACGCCTCGTTGCTCATTTCAATTGCAATATCTTCGTTATCCAGCCCGATCGGCTTCTTCTTGTACTTCTCGTCGAAAATGTCGCCGAACTCTTCGTAGCGCAATTCTTGCACAGCCTCGTCGAGAATTTTGTGGAAAAGTTCATATCCTATATCGACAATAAATCCGCTCTGCTCGCCGCCCAATAGGTTGCCCGCACCGCGAATTTCCATATCGCGCATCGCAAGTTTGAAACCACTGCCCAGATCGGTAAATTCTTCAATCGCCTGCAAGCGGCGGAGAATGTTATTCGTCAGAATGCGGAACGACGGCACCGCAAGGTAGCAGTACGCCTGCACATTGCTTCGCCCTACGCGCCCGCGCAACTGATAAAGTTCCGCAAGCCCGAAATTCTGCGCACGATTAATGATAATCGTATTTGCATTCGGAATATCCAGCCCGGACTCTACAATTTTCGTAGCAATTAAAATATCGTATTTTTTCTCGATGAAACGCTGCATTTCCTTTTCGATTTGCGTAGCCGGCAATTGCCCGTGAACAACTCCGATGCGTGCCATCGGCGCTATCGCATGCACCTTATCCGCAAGTTTATCGATATCTTTCACCTTATCATGTACGAGATAAACCTGCCCGTGGCGTTCCATTTCTTTAAATATTATTTTCTCGATATGCTTATCGTTCCATTCAATAATTTTTGTATCTACCGGCAGACGATCTCTCGGCGGAGTTTCTATCAAACTCAAATCTCGCGCGCCCATCAGCGAGAAATTCAGCGTTCGCGGAATCGGCGTCGCCGTAAGGGTCAATGTGTCGATATTCGCACGAAGTTCGCGAAGTTTCTCCTTCGCAGCCACTCCGAAGCGATGTTCCTCATCGATTATCAGCAATCCTAAGTCCTTGAATTTTATATCTTTGCTCAGCAATCGATGCGTACCGATTACAATATCACACTTGCCGGCCAGGAGATGTTCGAGAGTCGCCTCCTGCTCTTTCTTGGTTCTGAAGCGCGACAGAACCGCAATATTAATCGGATAGCCGTGCATTCGGTCGCGGAATGACTCAAAATGTTGCTGCGCGAGAATCGTAGTCGGCACGAGAACTGCAGTTTGCTTGCCGGCTTGTGCCGCTTTGAATGCCGCTCGGATTGCGATTTCCGTTTTGCCGAAACCGACATCACCACAGACCAAGCGATCCATCGGAGACGGTCCCTCCATGTCCTGCTTAACTTCGCCGGTAGTTTTGCTCTGGTCGGGAGTATCTTCAAACATAAATGAAGCTTCAAACTCCTGCTGCCAGACCGTATCCGCCGGATACGAATATCCCGGCGAAGACTTGCGTTTTGCATAAATTTTTATCAAATCTCGGGCAATGTCTTTCAGACGCTTCTTGGTTTTCGCTTTCTTGCGTTCCCATTCTGTAGAGCCGAGTTTGCTCAGTTTCGGTACGCTGCCCTCCACCGCGGAATATTTCTGTATTTTATGAATATAATTTAGATGCACATAGAGCGAATCGCCACCGTCGTAACTTAACTTCACGCAATCCTGCATCACTCCACCCATGCTGACGGTTTCAATTCCGACAAATCGCCCGATACCTTTATCGACATGGACGACGTAATCGCCCGGCTGAAGCTGTTTGAGTTCGCGAAGGGAAATTCCGGTACGCTCGGTAGAATGCTTCGACGTAGTTTTTATTTTCCGGCGATTAAAAATTTTATGCTCCGCGAAAAGCACTATTTTCAGGTCGTCCGACTCAAAGCCGCTCTCCGGAGTATGATTCAGCCAGAGAATGGTTTCGTACGCAAAATGCGCAGACGCCAGGCTGTCATTTATTTCCTCGTCTTCGAGCGTGAGTGTATTTTCAATCAAGTCGCGCAAGCGATTTGTATGAATTGCACCATCTGCCGCCATAAGGATTTTGAAACCGCGGGTAGCATAGCCCCTGATTTGCTTTACCAACTCCTTAATCGAACCATTTACCGCAGGCTGCTGCAGGCTGTTCAGCCGGCAAAGCGGAGTTTCGATTGCAGAATTGAGAATAATTTTACTTGCTACGTTCGGCTCGATCCAATTTTCATTCGCTGCGGCAATTTTTTCCGGCATATCGATTATAACGAGCGTATCTTCGGGCATGTAGTCGATCAGCGTGGTATCGCCGGTGTGATCGTCCGAGGCGAGCATATCTTTGTGAAATTCGATTTGATCAAGTTGCGAAATACTGCGCTGCGAGAGCAAATCAAACTCGCGGATAGACTCGACGTCGTCGCCCCAGCATTCTATACGGATCGGGTTCGTGTGCCCCGCCGGGAAAATATCGATAATCCCGCCGCGTGTGGCGATTTCGCCCTGCCGGCTGACGTAGTCGCATTTCTCGAAACCGTTAAAAATCATGTCCTTGCGGAAAGACTCGTAGTCGAGTTGGTCGCCGACGCAGATGCGGACTTTTCCGCCGGAAACTCGAGCGACCGGCGGCAAACTGCGTTCGAGAATTTTTGCGTTTGCAAGAACTACGTCCGCCCCACCGGTAATACGCGAAAGTGCATCTAAAACGTCGAGGGAGTTTGTATTATCGCCGGTGGATTTCTGTAAATCGGTATCATCAACATGGCGAATCGGGACATAAGTGAGTTCGCCGTCGCCCTCGAGGTCGACAATATAGTTATCTATTTCTTCATTTGAGTCAAGTACTAACAAAATCGGGCGGTTAAGTGTTTTGCTGAGCACAGAGACGAATACTTCTTTCAATACTCCGTGCAACTGCCCGGCAGTAATTCTGTTATTGCCAAGCTTGATTTCCGCCATTACGCTTTTGAAAAATTCGCTTCCGGCAAGTGCTTTTTCTATCAAT
>JAQUZU010000070.1 GCA_028691175.1 Candidatus Kapaibacterium sp.
TTGCCCTTTTTTTATTGCTATTGAGTCTGAAAAAATAATACCATGCTACACTCGTCTTATAAAACGGAAATAATACACTTGGAGAAACAATGAAAAATATTTGGCTGATATTTTGCATGCTCGCCTGCTTGGCGGGTTGCTCTGATTCGGGCGGTGAGTACAACGAAATCGAACATAAAGCACACAACTTTTTCGTTTTCGACGTTGGAAGTTATTGGGTTTTCGAGGCTTATGACGTAGATAGATACGAAGATCAAATTTTTGGCACTGAACGAACAGACTCGCTTGTAATTACAAACAAGGAAACGAGTGGCGGCGAAATTATCTATGACGCAGAATTTTTCAAAAGTGGGGCACTTAACGGAACTTTCCGTTTTAAAACGGGCGATTACGACTTATATATTTGGAATTTCGAAATAGACAAAGATTTTCCGATTGAAAACAAGTGGTATAAGTTGCTCGGATATAAATATTCAGGATTGTGGAACCTGACGACAGTCGAAAAAATCGACACGCTTGCAAACGGGCAGGTTTCAAAGTATAACATGCTTGCAAACGGATATTTCGGCGAAGACGGCGTGAGCACATTCGACGGGGCAAAAGTTTCGACTGCGTCGTATTATGTAGGTCGGAACAAAAAACTTGTAATAGCGCCCGCCGGCGATACGATAAATATTTCATATTCGGAAGTCAGCATGAACAGAACATATTTTACGTTTGCGGAAGGTATTGGAATATATCGCATTTACGAAAAACCGTACTATGCTACTATTCGCGAGAATGGCGGGCTTGCCGTAAAATACTATAACGGCGTGAGACTTCAATTGAAACGTTTTAAACTTTAATTATTCCCGGACGAAAGAAATTTCGTCCTTTTTTGTGACGTTTTCGAACTGTTAAAGTTCTGTTAATTTTATAGAAAATTTTGATAAAGATGAATAAATCGCATAATTTTGTATTTGTAAAATAGATGTAAATTTGAACAGGTAGTATTAATGGAAGCATATTTCGTAGTAATTGGTTGCTTGGTAATGTTAGCGCTGACAGATTTGTGGGTCGGCGTATCAAACGACGCGGTGAATTTCTTGGTTGGAGCGGTGGGGTCTAAGGCCGCAAAGTTCAAGACAATTTTGTTTGTGGCGGCGATTGGCTTGCTGATTGGCGTAACATTTTCGTCCGGCATGATGGAAGTCGCCCGAAAGGGGATAGTCCATCCGGAGATGTTCTACTTCAATGAAATAATTATAATATTCATCGCCTATGCAATCGCAGACGTGATTTTGCTTGATTTGTTTAACACGTTCGGTATGCCGACCTCTACAACAGTCTCGATGATTTTCGGATTGGTTGGCTCCGGCACAGTCATTTCAATTATGAAAATTGTCGACGCCGGCGGAACGTTCTATGACCTCGAAAATTATATAAATACTGCGAAAGTCATTACTTTCGGTTCGGCAATCATTATTTCGGTGGTTGTCTCGTTCATTGTGGGTGCATCGGTGCAATACCTTTCGCGACTGCTGTTTACGTTTGATTTCGAAAAGCGTTTCAAGCGCTGGGGCGGCATCTGGAGCGGGTTTGCAATTACGATGATTTCTTTCTTCATCATGATGAAAGGTTTAAAAGGCGCCGCGTTTATTACTCCGGAAGTAATTCATTATATCGAAAATAACATTCCGTTTCTGATTGTTTGCAGCTTCGGATTTTGGACAATTTTAACGCATTTGCTGCTGCAATTTACGAAAGTAAACGTTTTGAAGGGCATCGTTTTACTCGGAACTTTTTCGCTTGCGATGGCATTTGCCGCGAATGACTTGGTGAATTTTATCGGTGTATCGCTCGCCGCAATCGACGCATTTTCGATTGCATCAAGTGCACCGGATCCGCTTGCACTCAAGATGGGCGGGCTAAATGCGCCGTATACCGCGAATATGTTCGTAGTGCTTACTGCCGGCTTGATGATGGTGTTTATACTTTGGAAATCAAAAAAATCGAAAACCGTAATAAAAATGACGGTCGGCTTGGGCAGCCAGGGCGACGAAGTTCAGCGCTTTCAGAGTAATGGTGCGTCGCGTGCTCTTGTTCGCGGAGTAGCTAATATGTTCGACGGAATTCGTGCAATAACTCCGCAACCAATTAAAAATTACGTAAATTCCCGGTTTGATCGCAATATGGCTCCGGTGTGGAACAATCCTACCGAGGCGCCTCCGTCGTTCGACTTGGTACGTGCTGCGGTGAATTTGCTGGTTGCTGCTGCGCTGATTTCCTTTGGTACTTCTCTAAAATTGCCACTTTCGACAACATATGTCGGCTTCATTGTGGCGATGGGCAGTGCGTTTGCAGATCGTGCTTGGGGTAGAGATTCCGCCGCATACCGGGTTTCGGGTGTGCTGACAGTTATCGGCGGTTGGTTCTTTACCGGTTTTATGGCGTCAGTTACTGGCGGCTTGGTTGCCTTGATAATCTGGTATACAGGCTTCTGGGGTATGGGCGGATTAATTGCTCTGGCGTTCTATTTAATGTATAAAAATTCGAAATATCACAAGAAACGCGAAAAAGAATTCGAGGAAATCGAAAACAACCTTTTGCGTGACTCAATGAATAAAATGGAACTTTACGCGAATATTCGAAAAAATTCTTCCGAATATATATATTCGATTGCGAATTTGATTGAAAGTTGTGCCGAGGGAATTGAAAATTCCGACCTCAAATCGCTGAAATTAACAAAGAAATTGAGTAAAGACGCTCCGAAAAAATCGGACATGATTACCGGATATATTGCGAAATCCGTCAAGAAATTCGATGAAGACGAAATCAAAAAAGCGCATTTATTTACCGATTTGATCGGATATTTCAACGTGCTGTCGTCGCTTGTGCGTCGAATGATCATTCAATCGTATGACTATTTTGACAATAATCACCGCAAGATGACGAATGCTCAGATTCACGAAATTACTGTAGTCAGCAATCTCGCAAAAGAACTTTTGAACGTTGTCGGTAACGCATTGGCAAACAAAACGTACGCCGAGCATAGCGAAAACATCGATTCGCGCTTCCAGGCGTTCAAGACGCAGATGAACCTTTTCAAAGCACAGCAGGCCGCTCGCTTGATGGACGGCGAGAGTTCATCGTTCCAGAATTTGCTCTATCTAAGCCAGTTCGACTATTACGAGCGTCTCGTTTTGAACTCGATCAAAATTATCACTCTTATCTATAAATTCTTGGAAGATAAATAGTTATGAATAATGGTAAAATGCATGCGTCGGGTTTTTCTGCCGGTTTGTTTAGCTTTGCAGTTTTTACTTTGTGTATGATTTGCACTTCGTGCTATTCGTTCCGTGGCGGTTCGTTGCCGGAGCACATTAAGACCATTCAAATTAAGGCGGTTACAGATAATTCCGGATATGGAAATCCGCTGTATCGCGACAATCTCTATAATAAAATTACGGAAGTGATTCGCAGGGATAATTCCCTGCGAATCGAAGATGAAAATGCGGACAGCCGCCTTACAATTGCTATAAGTTCTATTCGCGAAGATGTGGTTACGACTTCTGCGTCGAGCCAGATCGAGAAGGAACGCAAAATTACAGTTACTCTGACGATGGAATTTTTTGATAACATCAATCGAAAAACGATTGTCAGAAACTCAAATCTGAGCATAAATCAGTTATTTCTTGTATCCGGTACGCCGACTACTCGCGACGAAGCCGTCCAAAAGTGCATTGAAATTCTGGCTGATGAAGTTCTTAATGCCATGATTGAGGGTTGAAAATGAAAAATAAAAATTTACATATTGTTTGTTTCATATTATATGGGAAAAAAGGTTATGAGAAAATTAACCACACTCCTCGCCTTATGTGCTTTCATTTGTCTTGCATGCAACAGTAAAAACGGCGAGACCGACAAGCACGAAAAAATATCTTCAAAATCTGTCTCGCTCTCGGCTTCCGGAGCAACGTTTCCTTTACCGTTTTATACTCTTGCATTTCAAAAATACACCGAAAAAACAAATAACCGCGTCGCCTACGGTGCAATCGGCAGTGGCGGTGGTATTAGAAGTCTGAAAGATGAAACCGTTAATTTTGCCGCAAGCGATGCTTTTCTGACCGATGAAGAAAGCAAAGAAATGAAGCCCGTTATTCATATTCCGACTTGCATGGGCGCCGTCGTTGCGGCATTTAATTTAGACGGCGTAGAAAAATTAAGACTCTCCGGAGAAGTACTTGCCGAAATATTTGCCGGAAAAATCACCAAGTGGAACGACAAAAAACTTACTGCCTTAAACCCCGACATCAAACTCCCCAACATGAAAATTACTCCCGTTTATCGCTCTGACGGAAGTGGAACCACAAACATTTTTACAGACTACCTCTCGAAGGTAAGTAGCGACTGGAAAAACAAATTCGGTGCCGGAAAAACTGTAGACTTCCCGACAGGAATGGCTGCGAAAGGTAACCCCGGTGTCGCCGGAATTATCAACAATACAAAGGGAACTATCGGCTATATCGGCTCGGAATACGCCTTCTCGCTTAAAATTAAATCTGCCGAAATTCAAAATTCTAACGGCGAATTTATCGCTCCAAACACTGCTTCAATCTCTGCCGCTGCCGCCGGAAATATTCCCGATGACACTCGTACGATGATAACAAATTCGTCTGCTGCGGGGGCTTATCCGATCAGTTGCCTGACTTGGATTGTTGTTTATCGCGATTTAAATAACGGAAAAAACACGCTTCAAGAGGCAAAAGCAACCGTTGAACTTCTGCAATTTCTCGTCTCAGACGCAATTCAGGCGATGACCGAAAGCGTTCATTATGCACCGCTGCCACAACAAATTCGTGAAAAAGCAATCAACAATCTCAAAAAAATAACCTATAACGGCAAAAAATTGCTCTAAAGAATTATTAAATAAATATTACATACTTTTAATTAAGGACTTGAAAAATGAAACAGATTTCAATGTTTATGCTATCGCTGTACCTTGTTTGCTGTGTCGCAGGACAATTAACAGCCGCTGAAAATGAACCGGAAACGCTCTCCGGAAAGCCGATAATGACTGTTTTTTCAAACTATCACGCCGGATTCGGAACGCAAAAAGACGACCGCGGCTTTGAACTCGAACGCGCTTATCTCGGATATGCCTTCGACTACGGAAGCAACTTCTCCGGAAAAGTAGTCTATGATATCGGCACTTCAAAACTAAAAGGAAGTGAGCTGGAGAGAATAGGCTACGTAAAAAACGCATATATAAGTTATCATAACGAAAAATTTACGCTAAACGCCGGTCTGATTTCGCTCGAACAGGCGAACATTCAGGAAAAATTCTGGGGAAGAAGATATTTAATGCAATCATTTCAATATGAATACAAATTTGGCTCAAGTGCAGATATGGGACTTTGGGCAAAATACAATTTCTCCGACAATTTCGCCATCGACGCGACATGCATTAACGGCGAAGGTTACAAAAAATTGAATGCCGACAAAGGCATGAGATACGGTGCGGGATTGACATTCAAACCAAACAAAAACTTAATTTTGCGCGTGTATGCCGATAATTATGATGTGCCGGAGCAAGACACAACCGGAAAATCGCAAAATGCAATTGCATTTTTTGCCGGGTGGAAAAACGACATATTCTCGCTCGGAGCAGAATACAACATGCTGATAAATAAATCTTACGTGGAAGACCACGACCTCAACGGAGCCTCAGTATATGCCGACGCGAAAATTGCGAAAGGAACTTCAGTTTTTGCCCGTTGGGATAATCTCTCTTCGAAGGACGATTGGAGCGAAAGTTCCTGCGGAAATTTAATTATTGCAGGCATCGAGTGGAAAGTCAACAAACATCTCGTAGTAACGCCGAACTTCAGGGCGTGGTTGTCGCAGAACGACTCCGGGACAGAAAAGATTTTTGCTTATGTTAATTTGCATTTTTCAATCTAACTTATTACAATGAACGACAAAATCTATAAATATTGTTTAATTACTGCTGTTGGGCTAATTCTGCCCGTGGGCGTGGGGATTTTCCTCACGCTCCTTTGGGACGCGATGCCGGCGTTCGAGAAGTTCGGTGTCATTGAATTCATTACCTCCTGCGACGGAAACAGCGTAGCGGAGGGCGAAAAATATGGCGCTCTGCCGTATATTGTCGGAACACTTGCCACTTCATTTTTGGCACTAATTATCTCGGTACCGTTTTCGCTGGCAGCGGCATTATTTTCCGGCGAGTACTATCGCGGAAAACGTTTCGCCGGGATAATCGATTCCGCCGTCGCCATGCTTGCCGGAATTCCGTCCATAATTTACGGATTATGGGGATTTGCCGTTTTGAACCCTATACTCGTGAGCATGAAATTAAGCGAAACCGGTTACGGCATTTTATCGGCGTCGCTTCTGCTGGCAATTATGATAATTCCATATTCTGCATCTCTGACAAAAGAATTTATTATGATGGTGCCGAGCGAACTGAAAGAGGGGGCCTACAGCCTCGGAGCAACTCGCAGCGACGTAATTGCAAAAATTGTCCTGCCGAAATGTATGCCGGGAATTATTTCAACATTTATCCTTGCTTTAGGGCGTGCTTTGGGAGAAACTATGGCGGTAACGATGGTTATCGGAAACACTAATTTTCTGCCAAAATCTATAACGGATACCGGAAACACCATGGCGAGCATTATCGCTAACCGCTTCGGAGAAGCCGACGGGCTTCAAATGGCATCGCTTATTGCCATTGCGCTTCTGCTTTTTGTCATTACTTTCATTGTAAATCTGACCGGAAAATTTATTGTTAAAAAGTTGAAAGCGTAATATGAACGTTAGAATTATAAAAGACAAAATGATGCACGCGGGAGTCGTTTTCGTTACATTATGTACTCTTGTGCCGCTCTTCGCAATAATTTATTCTGTCGTCGCAAAAGGCATCGGACAAATTAATTGGGATTTTTTTACGAAGGTTACGCCTAATTCAATGGAAGCAATGCTCGCAGTCGCCGAAGGAAAAGTCATTCCCGGAGGTGTTCTGCAAGGGATTGTCGGAACTTTGCTGATCGTTCTTCCTGCTACATTTGCGGCTGTCCCGTTCGGAATCGGCGGCGGTATCTATCTGTACGAAAAAGATAATTCCCGCCTCGCTGCGGTGCTGCGAATGATAGTCGACATGATACAGGGGCTCCCTAGCATAATTCTCGGTATTATCGTATATCTCTGGGTAGTCGTTCCGATGAAATCTTACTCGGCAATTGCCGGCAGCGTCGCAATGTTTATAATGATGTTACCGATGATTGTGCGCTCAACCGAAGAAACTCTGCGAATGCTGCCGAATAATCTCCGCGAAGCGGGATTGACGCTTGGAGGTACAAACTTCCGCGTTATGATGCGGGTAATGCTGCCTTCCGCATTCGGTGGAACTGCAACGGGGATCCTGCTTGCCGTCTCGAGAGTAATCGGCGAAACCGCTCCGCTAACGCTGACAATACTCGGCTCCGCAAATGTCTGCTACGACCCGCGTGAGCCAAATTCCGCAGTATCTCTTTTAATCTGGGAGTTTTACAATGATCCAAATATGCAAAGTTTAATCTGGAGCGCCGCCTTACTACTCCTCGTAATTGTTCTATTATTAAATTTATTGGCTAAAAAGTTATCAAAAGGATGAAATAATGAATCAGTATCCAATTATGAAAATAAAAAACCTGTCAGTTGAATATGCAAAAGGAAAGCCGGCAGTCAAAAATATAAATGCCGAAATTATGAACCATACCGTTACCGCGATAATCGGACCGTCAGGATGCGGAAAAAGTACTCTGCTGCGTGCCATGAACCGAATCCACGAACTCTACGACAATATTAACGTAACCGGAGAAATCCTCTTAGACGAGGAAAATATCTTTCGGAAATCGCCGATAATTGTCAGACGGAAAATCGGTATGGTGTTTCAACGTCCTAATCCGTTCCCGAATATGAGTATTTACGAAAATGTTCTCTCGGGATACACTTTAAACGGAATTAAACTAAAAAAATCCACAAAAAATGAAATTGTGCAGACTAATCTCGAAAGCGTCGGACTATGGGACGAAGTAAAAGAATCGCTGCAAAAAAAAGGTACTTTCCTATCCGGCGGACAGCAACAAAGGCTTTGTATCGCTCGCGCTCTGGCACTCCGCCCGCAAGTTCTCCTTATGGACGAACCTACTTCTGCTTTAGACCCGATTGCGACAAAAAAAATAGAAGAACTTATCCTGCAACTCAAAAATCGCGTTACAATAGTTGTCGTTACTCATAACATGCAGCAGGCGACACGCCTCGCCGATAGTTCCATGTTTATGTATTTGGGGGAGTTAATAGAGTATCTGCCGACTTATGAATTATTTAATAATCCTAAGAACAAGAAAACGCAAGACTATATTTCCGGAAATTTTAGTTAGTGAAATGTCTTCGCCACCAATATTGACGTCGTTGATTTAGTTGCCATGTAAAAAAATGAAATTTATATAAGAAATTTGTGTATTTTTGCTGTAATATTTTCAAGTGGCATAAATAGACTTCGTGCGATTTGAAGGTACGTAAAAATGAAATATTAGAAGTCTCCGAAAATTTATTGCTATGACTGAAGAAGAAAAATGTGTAGCAGGTATAGAATATGATGCCACCGACAAGGCGGTTGACGAAAAAATAAACCGCGTCAGAGATTTGGTTTGGGAGTATAACAACTTGCGCCCCACGATGATTGCGGAGCGCGAGGCGATGATTCGCAAAATTTTCGGCAAATGCGGCAAAAAGATTTTGGTTCTCCAGCCTTTTT